>DAOWHR010000356.1 GCA_030641315.1 Anaerohalosphaeraceae bacterium
CAACTTCGACCTGCTTCTTGGCGATCAGGGGTCTGCCGATACTTGTACCAAGCAGATAGTCATTTTCATAAACCGCACCTGACTTGATCATCGGCCAGATATAATCTGTCACAAATTCCTTGCGAAGATCGCCAACAATACACTTAACCGCACCGGTTGCCATCGCCTTTTTCTTAATACCCTGCAACTCGTCGCCCTGCCCAAGTTCTGCCGCGTAACATATCACGTCATAACCATAAGTTTCCTTCAGCCATGGGAGGATCACACTGGTATCCAGTCCACCGCTATACGCCAGAACGATCTTTTCATTCTTTGCCATCTGTCAACACCTCTATATGTTTTTAAAACGCTGTATTCTGCCGGTAAACTTACCCGCACCAAACGGCCGATTATACACGATCGGTATTAAATGACAAGCCAAAGATTATATAATCCCAGCCCTGGAGATCATCTTTAAGACATTTTTATTACAAATCCAGCAACTATTACTTCCGATGGAAAAAGCTTGTTTTTTCATGCGTTTCTTATATGCTATTGTAAACGAGGCTCTTTAGAGTGCTGAGCTCGTATTCAGATCGTATTTATTTGGTGTAGAAAGGATCTATGATGAGGTTATTTAAGGTTTTGTCTGTCGTTGCGGTTATTTCGGTGGTTCTGCTTTCCAGCACGTATGGAGCGAAGAGTGGTGATCTGCTTGATATTCCGGAAGTTTCTCGCGACAAGGTTATCTGTTTTGCTCTTTATACGGTCGACAACAACATTATGAAGATGACCGCCCAGCTTTATCCTTTGCAGGGCAATGAAGCCAGAACGGTTCGCCTTGAGACCAGAAAGAAAGGCCAGTGGGTCCAAATTGCTCGGTCCAGCGTAATAGAAGACGGCTGGACGGCTCATTTCAAAGTGGAAAACTGGGACAGCACAAGCAACATCGAATACAGGCTTACCCACGGCAGGGACGCGAAATATACGGGCCTGATCCGCAAGGACCCTGTCAACAAAGAGACCATTGTTGTCGCGGCTTTTACAGGCAACTCTATCTACCCGGGCCACGGGGGAGACATCTCACGAGACGATCTCGTTAATAACATTAAAAAGATCAACCCTGATCTGCTTTTCTTCTCCGGCGACCAGGTCTATGACCACAGACGTCATTACGAATACTGGCTCAAGTTCGGCCGTGACTTCGGAGATGTTATCAGAAACACGCCCACTGTCACCATACCGGACGACCACGATGTCGGTCAGGCGAATTTATGGGGAGCATCCGGCAAAAAATCCAATACTGGAGCAGGCCATGATGGCGGCTATTTCATGCCCATCGAATACGTCAAGCAGGTCGAAAGAGCACAGACATCACATTTGCCCGATCCGTATGACCCAACACCTGTCCAACGCGGACTGGGCGTATATTACACATCGCTAAACATTGGACGAATCAGTTTCGCGATTATCGAAGACAGAAAATTCAAATCCGGCCCATCGGGGCTTGTGCCGAAAATGGGACCGCGCCCGGACCATATTAACGACCCGAGCTATGATCCGAAAACGATCGATGTACCCGGTGCGGTATTGCTTGGGGACAGACAGCTGAAATTCCTGCGAGACTGGGGAACAGATTGGCATGAAGCGGACATCAAAGCCGTTCTTTCACAGACCATCTTTTGCGGTGGAGCACATATCCACGGCAAGGTTGGCGGGCGTCTCCACGCGGACATGGATTCCAACGGATGGCCACAGACAGGCCGAAACAAGGCTCTGGAAGAAATTCGCCGTTCCTACGCGGTTCATATCGCAGGCGATCAGCATCTGGCAACTATATTCCATCACGGCATCGATGAATGGGAGGATGCAGGCTATTCCTTCTGCGTTCCTTCAATTGCAAATCTGTATCTGCGTTGGTGGGACCCGGTAGAACCGGGCATGAACAGCAAGCCTGGTATGCCGGAATACACAGGTCGAAATTTAGATGGATTCGGCAATAGAGTAACCTGCTGGGCCGCTGCAAATCCGAACAAAAAACCCAACGGCGGAGATAAACTCACCACACGCGCAGCAGGCTTCGGTGTTGTTCGCTTCAACAAGAAAAACAGAGAGATCACGTTTGAGTGCTGGCCTCGAAACGTCGACGTCAAAGATAATAAGTCGAAGCAGTATACTGGATGGCCTAAAACTATCAGCCAGACAGACAATTATGCCCGAAAAGCTGTCGCATGGCTGCCGACTCTGAAATTCAAGGGAGTCGAAAATCCCGTCGTCCAGATCATCGACGAATCAAACGGCGAGATCGTCTATACTTTGCGTATCAAAGGTAATACCTTTAAGCCAAAAGTATTTCGCGAAGGAAAGTATACGATCAAGGTCGGCAGAGAAAAACTTGACACGCAGCGCAATTCGGTGCAAACAGTGAAACAGGGACAGGCAAAAGCAATTGATTTTAACTTCTGATCACCTGCCACATAAAAAATAAATCTAAATCAGTTTTTTTCTTGACAATCAATACTATTAAGCATATAATTCCCATTGAGTCGCTAGGGTATTGGGTGTTTACTTTTCTGTTAAGCATGGCAATGTTTAACGACTAATTTAATGTCTTTAGTCATTTTTTTCTTGACATATTGGACATTACCAATTATAAGTGTTAGTGCGTAGGCAGTGTTAAGCAGACGTGAGTTTGGGTAAAATCGTTTGTGTAAAGCGGTTTTGCTGAGAGTGGATGAAGGCACTATCGGTGCCTTACAAGGTGGACGAAGGGGATTATGATGAGACACAAAAGAATCATTTCTGTAAGAGTCACTTCCGTTGTACTTTTTTTACTGGTCGGGAACATATTTGCCAATGTATTTTACGAGCTTGAGCAGATAGGCGGACCAAGATGGAGATACAACTATAAAATTACTAACGATCTGTCAGTCCCCATCGAGGCTATGACGATATGGTTCGATAGTGATTTGTTCGCCAATCTTCAGATTGAAAGTAACACTCAGGTTCAGGCAGTCTGGGATGAGTTAGTTCTTTTTGATATTCCGGGACTTGGTCATGGATACGACATTCTAAATGAAGCTGGAGGTGTCGGTATAGGCCAGGTCGTTGACGGATTTTCTGTCAGTTTCAACTGGCTCGGCACAGGCACACCCGGTCAGCAGGCTTTCGAGATTGTCGACCCCGCAACCTACCAGACAAAGTATCGCGGAATAACCATACCGGAACCGGCAACACTCTCACTAATGCTGGCTGCCGCACTTCTGCTTCGCAGCAGAAGAAAGTAACTTTTCAAAAATAATATTCAGCTTCTTTGCAAATAATTTCCTGTTAGTGATGAACTGCCCCTTGCGGGCAATAATATTTATCGGAAGGAGAAATGGTGATGAATCGCAGCCGTTCACTAAGTTCAGTTATTTTTTCAAGGCGGTCCGCGGTCCGCAGTATTTCAATATTGACATTCCTTTTGGTCCTTTGTTTGCAGGCAGGCCCTGTTCACGCCGGAACATGGGTACCGCTCGATCAGGCAGAAAGCACTATTATACCTTCTGCTGCCGGTGACGGTATGTTCTGTGAGATATTCACTGGCGTAGGCGGCGGCACTACTCCTTTGCCTTCGCATATCGCAACCAAAACCCCGAACGCAGACCTGCTTAGCCCGCGTATCGACTTTCCTCATCCAGGCAGTTCAATTGGTATCGGCAACAACTTTCAGACGTTCTTTTCAGATACAATTAACGCTCCGGACGCGGTAAAAACTCTTCCCATCCGAAACTTCATTTTGCGTGGAACCGCCCTTTTGAAGATAACGCAGGATCTCGACCTGGATACGAATGCCCCGGGAATTACCGTCAGGCTAGGTCTGGGCAGCGATGATGGTTTTTACCTCATTGCAGGCGATACTTACCTTGGAGGTGCTGGAGACAGGGGCTTCGGATACAGCTGGTATTACGTCGATTTCGAAGATGAAGGGCTTTACCCGCTGTATTTCCTGTTCGCTGCCAACAGCGTCGGCTCCAGCGGTCTGGAACTGTCATGGCAAGTCGCAAGCGGCCAGGCAATTATTCCGCAGTCCAATATGTATCAATCGACGCTTGACTGCGATAACACGGTTCTCTTTGACGAACATACGGCTGGAACATATCTGACGGATCAGTACGCTCCGCAGGGAATGATCGTGGATGTTCTCTCAGGCGACCTGCAGGTTACTAATGTGCGTCCTACAGAGTTTGTTCCGGTAAGCAGCCCGATGGTTTTTGCGGACTCGGCTGTCTCGCCAGCCGAGGAAGGCATAGTGGACTTCCTCTTCGTTGACCCTGTGACATTGCGCCCTGCGGTAACGAGTTATTTCTCCTGTTACGTTATCGACACCGAAACCACCGGTGCGACTTTAACAGCGTTTGGCCCCGAAGATGAGGTACTGGACACCATTCAGGTCAACGCAGGCGGAGCATCTCAGCAAAAAGTCGATTTCGCTTTCAGTAATATCAGAAGGATCCAGGTTTCGCTCGGCACTGCCGAGGACACGTCAGCACTGGACAATCTGTGCTGGGCTTCCCCGTCACCGTTGCCAATGCCCGATCTAACGCCCACAGAATTAACACCACCTGCGACAGCTTTTGCAGATCATGACATACCGGTAAGCTGGACGGTTAATAATATCGGCTTTGATCCTGCGGCAGGAACCTGGACAGATAGGGTATATCTTTCACAGGATAACACTTGGGACGAAACCGACACCCTTCTCGGCTCGCTCAACCAGAGCGGCCCTGTCGATCCCAACCAGCCTTACACAAAGAACTTATCGGTAACACTGCCTGACAACCTCAACGGCGATTACTGGATAATAATCTACACCGATCAGGACAATATTGTCAAGGAGTATACCGCTGAATCAAATAACACACTTGCTTCCCCGATAACATTGGCCACAGACCACACTGGCGCAAAAATCACCTCACATACTCCAACAGGTTTTATTAAAACCGCGGTAAGTTATATCGATGTAACATTTGATGAAGCCATTAACCCGGCAACATTCACAGCCGCAGACGTCGCAATGACCAACTCTGCCGAAGAAACAATAGAGGTCTCCGACCCTGTCGATCAGGGCAGTAATATATTCAGGATCGCATTCCCCGAACAGTCACTGCCAGGTTTTTACACACTGATAATAGGCCCGGATATAGAAGATCTCGCGGGTAATCTCCTCGACCAGAACGCAAACTCCACACCGGGCGAAGCTGAGGACGTCTATACCGCAACATTCATGCTCAATCCAGGCCAGGAGCAAGATGTGCTCATGATCAATATTCACGGCAGCAGTTATGACTCCAGCGGCTATGCGATTCACCAGACACTCGTCAATGCCGGAGCAAGCTCAACATACCTGAACCTCAGTTCCAACGGCCAGGCCGCTGCGCTTCTGGCAGCAAACACTTACGACCAGGTCTGGGTATTCGACCTGTCCAGCTATGGGAACGACGCTACTCGCTTGCCGGCCGACGGGCAGGCCATAGCAGACTGGTTCAATCAGGATCAATCACGAGCGATCATCTGTGACGGCAGAATGATATCGTCCTATTGGAACGGAAGACACACCGGCGAGGGACAGAAACTCACTGAAAACTACTACGAAAATACAAAAGCACATGGAGGCGGGATCATTCTTGGAACCGACCACACTGCGTTCCAGCCGGGCATCAATGAGATCAACAGGCTTATCGGCCTTGAACCGTTTAAGCTTGATTTCTCTCTGTCCAGAATCCCCGTCGACACTGCAAGTCCCCTGATGACCTTCCCGAACAACATGGGAGTCGACCTTTTCGATGATTCGTCACCGGGCCAGACTCCCTTCGGGTTACAGCCAAACGGCAGGATACTCTATACTGTCGCATGGCACAGCAACAATACCAACACACCGGGCATATCATCCACTATCAAAGGTTTCATCGGTATGCATGCAGCGATCAATTCACCTGCGAACAACAGCACTTTCAATGTATTGGAAGATGTCACTTTCACAGCATCAGTAATAAATGCAACACCGCCGGTCAACTACACATGGACATCCAGCATCAACGATGAATTCTCGCAGGAACAATCTCCAACAATTTCGACACTTGATCCGGGTACTCACACGATCACTCTACTCGCTATAGATTTTGCAGGTGCAGCGGACACCTCCATCATAACGATCACCATTCTTGACCTGCCTGACCTTGAGATAAGTGCGACTTCGGCACCGGATAGTGCCTACGCTTCACAGGCAATGGCTGTAAACTGGACGGTAACCAACCTGCGGGAGAAGGTCACAGAAGGAACATGGACAGACGCGGTCTATCTCTCGGATGACGACCAGCCCGGCGGCGACGTACTGCTGACTTCAGTTGAACGACTAAACCAATTAGGACTTAACGAATCTTACAACCAATCCGCACAGGCAACGATACCCGCCTCCACAACCGAAGGTCCAATGTGGATCATCATCAAGACAAACAACACCGGCTCCCTCACAGAAACCTCAGACGAAAACAATACTTCCACAGCAATACCTGTCG
>DAOWHR010000374.1 GCA_030641315.1 Anaerohalosphaeraceae bacterium
GGAGTTCTCTGATATGCTTGGCAGCGATGTTGAGTGTGTTGTTCTTGGCGATGTTGCGGAGATGGCAGAGGTTGTCGAGGATGGGAGTACGTTTGCTGAGAACGCGGTCAAGAAGGCAGTCGGGTACGCTCAAGCGAGCGGGCTGTGGACTGTGGCGGACGATTCGGGGCTTGTGATCGATGCGCTGGACGGGGCGCCGGGGATAATGTCGGCAAGATTCTCAGGGGAGAGGCTGCCGGACGAGGAGCGGACGCTGATCGATCATCGGAACATCGCGAAGGTGCTGCAATTGATGAAGGATGTGCCAGCGGAAAAACGGACGGCGAGGTTTGTTTGCAGTTTGTGCCTTGCAAGTCCGGAAGGTGTGCTTGCACAGGTTGACGGGACGATGGAGGGGATGATCGCAGCCGAGAAAAAAGGCAAAGGCGGGTTCGGATATGACCCGATCATGTACATTCCGCAGCTTGCAAAGACGGTTGCGGAGTTATCCGCAGATGAAAAAAACAAAATATCACACCGCGGCAGCGCTATTGAGAAGCTTAAGCCTTTGCTTGATAAGCTTGTATCAGAAGAAAATTCCTGATATATCCAATCCTTTATTACAACCATTTATATGATAATTGGGCGGAAGAAGAAGTGCTTGTTTGGCTCAAATCCAAAAGTTCGTAACATTATAGCCAAATGTTAAATGACAGGATACCGCCTGCGGCGGAAGCTATTTTACGCTGGATTCCAGCCTTCGCTGGAATGACAAAGCATATCTGACACTTGGCTAAAGTATTACAAAAGTTCTTGTTTTTTTTTGTAACATATTCCATATTTTTCCGTCTGTATTGGTGTTAGAATTGGATTATTCTATCACAGTGTCAACCGGAAATGTCAGGTCATGCCATGTTCGGTCGATGTAAGTTGTTATTGAGGCTGGTTTTATGGTTTGTTAATTAATGGAAGGTGTATTATGGAAGATTTGCTGTCGCTTGTACTTGGGATAATCTTTCTGCCTGTAACGCTGATCGGCAGTTGGGTTGTTGTTCATCCGCAGGAGGAAAAACTCATCCTGGTCTGGGGTAAGATCAGTCGCGTGCTGAAACGGCCGGGGATGCTGTTTGTCAATCTCTGGGGTAGAAAGGTGATAACCATTTCCACCAAGCTGCAGACGATTGAGATCCCCAAGTCGGTCGTCGCTGATGCCAATGCCAACCCCGTGATCATTGCTGCGATATGCACGTTCAAGGTGGTCGACTCGGAAAAGGCAGCCCTTGAAGTCGAGGATTATCTTGCGTTTGTAAAGTCCCAGGCAGTCGCGGTTCTAAAGCAGGTTGCCTCAAAGTATCCCTACTCGGCAGAAGACGGGGTAAGCCTCAAAGACGAAACCACGCAGATCGGTGAAGAATTGATAAGCGTTCTTGCCGAAAAGGTCCAGGCAGCAGGTGTTGAGATAATCTCATACGAGATATCCGACCTGTCATACGCGCCGGAGATCGCCCAGGCAATGCTGGTCAGGCAGCAGGCCCAAGCACTCGTTGATGCCCGCAAGATCGTGGTTGAAGGCGCTGTCGAAATTGTAGACGGAGCGATGATCCATCTTAAAGAACGCGGGATCGAGATCGACCCACATCATCAATCCAAGGTAGTCGGCAATCTGCTGGCGATAATTTGCGGTGATGCCAAGGTGCAGCCGACTTACGCGATACAGGATTACGAATCGGACGCAATGACGGTCGATATGCATAAGATGGTCGAACTGCTGGACGATATCAAGAACCAACTGGCGGGCAAACAGGTGAAATGACATAAAAATTAATTGCCTTGACCATTATGCTGCATTGATCCCATTGATAATAGTAAACGTATTATTTGATGAAATGTTAATTTGTATATGAAGGAATGATGTCATGAGATGCCACGAAGTTGACTACGAGATACACGGTGATGATATGCAGATCGTTGAGGTTGAACTTGATCCGGGCGAGGTTGTTATCGCAGAGGCTGGCGCGATGAACTATATGGACGATGGCATAACGTTCGAGGCGAAGATGGGCGATGGCTCGAATCCCAGTGAGGGATTTATGGGCAAGCTGTTTGGAGCGGGCAAGCGGATCCTGACCGGCGAGTCGTTGTTTTTGACGCATTTTACAAATAAAGGCAGCGGCAAAAAACGTGTCGCTTTTGCCGCACCATATCCCGGCAAGATCATGGCGATGGATATGAGCAGCATGGGAGAGCTTCTTTGCCAGAAGGACGCGTTCCTGTGTGCCGCTCTGGGTACGCAGGTGGGTATTGCGTTTACTAAACGGCTTGGGACGGGCTTTTTTGGCGGTGAAGGATTTATATTGCAGAAACTTAACGGCGATGGCATGGCTTTTCTGCATGCGGGCGGGACGATCATAAAAAAGGAACTCAACAACGATACGATCCGCGTTGACACCGGCTGCATTGTTGCGTTTTCACCAGGCATCGACTATTCTATAGAGCGGGCAGGCAATCTCAAGTCGATGTTCTTTGGCGGCGAGGGACTGTTCCTGGCAACGCTGAGGGGGACTGGCACTGTCTGGCTCCAGAGCCTGCCGTTCTCAAGGATGGCTGACCGCATCATCGCTCACGCCCCAAGAGTGGGCGGCAGCAGAAAAGGCGAAGGCAGCGTGCTGGGAGGATTAGGAAATCTGATCGGTGGAAGCTAAGAACCGGTAATGTTTGTATTGTGATGAAAAATTATCCGCCAAAGAAAAACAAAATATCAAATCAAGGAATCACTCTGGCAAAGCTAAAACCTTTGCTTGATGAATCGCACGCAGACCAGAATCCTACTTTTAGGGGATGGACATACCCCTAAAAGCAGGCACTTCTGTTTGTTCCCAATTTTGCTAATTCGTTAAGGCAGTGTGCTAATCTTTATAGCGAATAGCAACTCCACTAGCCCAAAATTTTCCATCGTTGTCAATCCCGGACGATTTTAAAATCACCGCATTTGCTCCCAATGGAGCACATTTTGCCCTCAAAGAATTATGCATTTTGGCGGTGTCATTTGCTGACCATTTTTGAGTAGTGACAGTAGCAAGTTCAACAAACTTACGTTCAGGAAGATTTACATTCTGTTCCCCGCCGGGATCGAAATTCCAATGCTGATCTAAATTGGCTGGACCTGCCCC
>DAOWHR010000250.1 GCA_030641315.1 Anaerohalosphaeraceae bacterium
AGCCGTAAACGCTTAGCCAGACAGAAGAAAAGAACTGGTCAGAATTGAATGTTGACAGCCGGGACGGTCTCGGCTATACAGTGAGTCGGTGGTACATTATTGCTCCGCCAGGTGGTACAATTTTACTCCGCCGTTTATAACTCTGCTGTCAATATCAATTATTAACCTCTTTGACTTATCTTTAAGGTAATTTAATACATCTTCGTCAAAGTGAATATGCCCTTTCTTTTGTTTCCTTCTGAAATTCAAAATTGTAAATTTAGCTATTGTGATCGCCCAGGCAATAAAATCAGTCCCCGCCTGATAGTCATTGAATTTCCTCCACATCACCGAAACTGTGTCCTGCATAATATCATCAGCGTCAAAACGATTGGGACACAGACTGAGAATATATCCATATAGCTTCCCCTGATTCTCTGCATATAAATGGAGAAACTTATCGTTTACCAGATCAGGTGCGCTATTTTTCATCGGATCAGATTCTGTCACTTAATATCTCCTGGAACACCATGCCCTTTGTATTATTCATTTAGTAATGTTGAGACATCAAAAAAAATGCCAAAAAAAACATAATAATCACAAAATCAACACAACTTTACAATTAGATGTCCCTGAATAACAGTATTTATCGTCAAATGACCCATTTGAAGCCCAATTTTTCAACTTTGCAAAAGTTCAGATTAAACTTTTAGAGAGTGTTTGCTGGTTTATGCAGTAAAGCCCATAGGTTCGCATCCTTGCTTAGATAAAAAAGATGTACGAGCGATAGAAGTCGAATCTACACATCCAAAAGGATACCAGAACCTAAACCTGTTGTGCTCCCCCTATACCGGCTTTTTAATACTGTTATTGAGGGTAAAAGCCCCACAGCTCGCCATCGTTCGGAGTAGCTCGGAGCAAATTTTCACCGGAGGATGGAAGATGTGGCCTGCTCGAACAACAAATTCCAAAGGACCATCTTGGAACTCCATTCCGTTCGAGAATTATTTCATATTTATCGTTAGTCATTAAATAGAAAATGCTTCTGAAAAGGCTTTCAATCCTTGCTATCCAGCTGACAGATAAAAATCACCCTTTATTTCTGTGAACGGGAACTTTGGCGAACAATGACGAACAGGAAAACCTAAAGAAAAGGCCCAAAACTGCAATTTTGGGCCGTAATGGAATACCCCCAAGGGGACTCGAACCCCTGTTACCGGGATGAGAACCCGGCGTCCTAGGCCGCTAGACGATGGGGGCATCGTGCTAGTGAAAAAATAGCGGCGGGTGGACTCGAACCACCGACCTTAGGCTTATGAATCCCACGCTCTAACCAGCTGAGCTACGCCGCCATCAAAAAGTCAATCTGCTTATTAAAGCCACGTATTTTACACATTAGCCAGCATACTTCAAGTGAAAAGATCGTTTTTTATACGAAAAAACAGCCAATTGTTTTATAACCCCCTCAAACGTCCTGATTATCCGCTCCAAACCGGTAACCAATTTCTCTGACAGTAGTTATGAAGACCGGCTTTTGCGGGTTGGCTTCGATCTTGTTACGAAGCGAGTTGACAAATCTGTCCACGGTCCGGTTGGTTACAAAACAGTCATACCCCCATACGCCGTTTAGAATATCTTTGCGTGTTAAGGCCCTTTGCGGTCTGTTGGCGAAATATTCTAAAAGGTTGAACTCCTTAGGTGACAGCGGAACATCGTTACCAGCACGAGTAAGTTTTCGTGAGACTGTATCAAGTGAACAGTTGCCAAACTGGTAGACAGTATTGCTCTGGTCACGCTTACGTCGCATAAACGCGTTGGCACGGGCAAGCAGTTCCTTGATGCTGAACGGCTTGGTAACATAGTCGTCGGCGCCGAGGTTGAGCCCAAGGACAATATCGCTTTCCTGCCCTTTCGCTGTCAGCATAATAATCGGCATCGTCAAATTCTCCTGACGAAGCAGCCTGCATATTTCATAGCCGTTGATCTTCGGCAGCATTATGTCCAGGATGATAAGATCAGGTTTGCTGTTCAAAGCTGCCTCAAGCCCGACCTCGCCGTCACAAGCAGTAACTACGTCGTACCCCTTGAACTCAAAGTTATCCTTTAAGCCCCGAAGCATCGTTGCGTCATCTTCAATTATTAGAACAGTTTCCATTTGTTACATCCGTTATTCAGTTATTTTCGGCAGGCTTACTGTAAAGACTGTTCCTTTGCCTGCTTCGCTTTCAACTTCTATTGTTCCGCTGTGTGCATCTACTATGAACTTAACGATACTAAGTCCAAGCCCGCAGCCCTCGGCCTTTCTTGCCAGCGAACTGTCTGCCTGATAGAACCTGTCGAACATTTTACGAACTACTCGCTTATTCATTCCAACTCCGTTATCGCTTACCTCGAAGTTGACCACTCCGTCTTTGCGATAAACATTCAGAGCGATTTTCTTATCATCGCCGCTGTACTTCCATGCGTTGTTAAGCAGATTAACCAGCACAGTAACCATCGCGTCATGGTCAGCCTTAATCTCTCCCGCATCAGCGTCAACGGTTATCTTCAGCGTATTGCCGTTCTGCTCAAACCGCGTCCTCACCGCCTCTGCCGCATCTTCAGCAATCTCTCCCGCATCTGTCGATACGATATTGAACGCGTGTTTATTGCGTTCCATTCTGCTGAACGTCAGAAAATTATCGATCAATCCGGTCAGCCGTTTGTTTTCTTTGGCAACGAGTTCCAGATACTCACGCACCTGTGACTGGTCACGATAGTTGCCCTCAATAATGGTATCGATCAGAACCCGCATAGATGCCAAAGGAGTCTTCAACTCGTGCGATACAGTAGCGACAAAATCATTCTTGAGCCTGTTGATCCGTGCCTGTTTAACCATGACTTTTCCCGCAAGTCCGGAGACGATCAGCATTACAAGTATAACCAATGCTGCTGTCCAGATATATATTATCTTTTGGCGTTTGGTTGCCTCGTTAAATGTTCCGGCAAAGAAATACAGATCAACTTTCCAGCCGGGAAAGAAAGGATCGAGATCCAGACTCATAAACTGCCTGCCGAAAATAAGCTCCCCGCCTGCATAATACTTTGGTGTGCCCGCAACTATATCTCCCCGATCATCCAGTACCCGGCAGAACACCATCTCATCTTCGATCGCTTTAACCGCAGCCTGCCAGAAATCTTTTGCATTATCTTCAGTAAACAACGGCACAATGATTTTGTTTGAGATCTGATAGCGAAATCCGTACAGCCGCGGCTCATCCCCCAGGCGCCTGAAGGTCCAGTCTGGCCAATCCTCGAATCTGCCTCCATCAAGCAGCTCCACTGTAGATACTGATAACTTATCGTGGGCAATAACGTTTTCAACTTCGTTTATACTATCGCTCATCTGTTTAGCAATGCCTGTCTCAGCGGTGATTTCTAACAGTTCCTCAAGAAGGAATATTCTATCGGCCGTATCGATTTTTAACGTGCTGAATCTTTCATCTGCGATCTTTTCGCATGTGCTGTAAAAATCACGATGTGCAATCGATTGTTATATTCGCGCAAGCATGATCTGTGACTGCGCTGCATACTCATCGCTGTCCGGACGCGTTTTTGCCGGCCATGCAAGTTCCTTGTACACCGCACCGGCGTCGGCCAGCTTACCAGCCTTTTTCAGGCATCTGGCTTTGCCTGCCATTGCTTTTGTCCAGAGTCCTTCGTCCGACATTGCAGCTTTGTCATACGCTTCTATCGCCCCGGCAATGTCATTGTCGATAAATTCCAACTGTTCCGCTTCGGTGTATTCGTACTCATGGTCCGCTTGCTGCCTGTCAGAGACCACCGGATAGAGCAGGTTTCCACCTTCGTCATAAACCAGCACCCCGTCAAAGACCGACAGCTTTCCACCATCTGCAAGTTCGGCAAACCAGTCATCCGGTCCGGTATCATCAACTTCAACTGCCTTGTCCCTGAACTGATTCCAATACGTACGCGAGAACTCGACAAATTTTTCATCGGCCTGTCCGCTGTAAAAGTCGATCAATCTTTGCTGTATCGCAAGCCGTTCGTTCTTGATCGCCCTGCCCATGAACCAAAGCAGGCATACGGTGGGCAGCACTACCGCCACAATAAGCAGCACCGCCACCGACCGCATTTGTGATGAACCATCAGTTTTTAAAGCTTTATGATTCAAACTCAACCTTTACAATTGATTGCCTTTGCGTTTCTGCCATTTTACCCAGAGGGTCCACAATTCCTTAGCATCGGCGTTGGTCAGACCCTGCTGTTTTTCTTTTACCGTACCTTCTGTGAGCGAGAAATCGCCGTTTGGCGCATCGCGGAACTGAGGTTCTTCAGTAATTGTTGTACCCGGCAAGGTAATGTTTTCGGCATTTGTTTTATTGTTCCAGAACGTATTGGCCCTGACGTCATTGGAACCCTGTTCTCCCCGGTCAAACATAACCAGCCCGCGTTCATTGCCAGCCAGAATATTACCCTTCATTCCCAGCCGACACGATTTTTCCATGCTTATGCCGGAATAGCTGTTGTTCATTATAATATTGTATAGTATATCATATTTTGATCCTGCAAAGCACCCAATGCCGGTTCCGTTGCCGATTATGATGTTGCTGTATATTTTCCCCTGTCCGGTCTTGTTTCCCAGGTATATGCCGCGATTGGCATTGTTGATTATCAGGTTGTTTTTCATTGAGAGCGTTCCGCCTGTGTTACGCACGGCATGATACTTTGATCCGGTGATGATATTGCCTGTGAGGTTTATTTTAGCTCCGCTGTAGCTGATAACTCCCTGATGGCCGCAATCGGCGATATAGCAGTTCCGCACAGTTCCGCTTGTTCCATCGCCATAGCAGATTACATAATCAAATCCCTCAAAGTCGCAATTGGTAATATTCATCGATGTAAAGCCGCTCGATCTTACCGCGATCGGACTTCGCTGGGCATTGCCCAACGGTCTAAATACGCAGTTGCTGATTTCCGCGTTAGCGTCCTTAACAGCTATCGCCATCGGATACTCAATAGTTTTATCGCTTGTCGCAAGCTGCCATTTGATCGTCATGTCCTGAATATTTACAACACCTTTGCCTTTGGTATCGACCATGATCGCTGGCTCGTTAGCGGTAACCTCAAAAACGCACCCGTCACGGCTTTGACCCTTGATCGTCAAGGGCTTGTTGATACGAACAGGCACGGTATAAATCCCGTCCGGCACAACTACAGTAGACAATGGCTTAGCCTCATCGATCAATTGCTGAAGATTTGAGGTATCAGCTGATTTCACCTCGACCTTTTTAGCTGATGGATGATCTTTTAAGAATTGATCAAGTTCATTTTCTGCTCCGTTATCGTCTTCTGCATCAACATCTGTTATGAACCAGAGACCGCGTTGCTTTTCAAGAGTAAACACTAATTGCCCAGGTCTCTCGTCGTCCACGTTTATCTTTGATG
>DAOWHR010000068.1 GCA_030641315.1 Anaerohalosphaeraceae bacterium
AGCCGTAAACGCTTAGCCAGACAGAAGAAAAGAACTGGTCAGAATTGAATGTTGACAGCCGGGACGGTCTCGGCTATACAGTGAGTCGGTGGTACATTATTGCTCCGCCAGGTGGTACAATTTTACTCCGCCGTTTATAACCGGGGCACTTCAATACTTATGCACCCGGTAAGCGTCCCTTCCATACGATCATCCCGGCATTTGTCACAAAGCAGGGCAAACCATTCATGAGTTTTGGCGTCATGGGAGGGTCAATGCAGCCCCAGGGGCATGTGCAGATCATTGTCAACTTGATCGATTTCGATATGGACCTCAAGGCAGCAGGCGATGCTTCACGAATGCGTCACGGCGGCTCTTCTCAACCCACCGGCGAATCAATGACCAACGGGGGAGTCCTGTATTTGGAAAACGGTTTTACGCCCGATGTGATCGGAAGGCTAAAAGCCGCTGGCCATGACGTACAAAAGAATACTGGCGGATACGGGGGCTATCAGGCCATAATGTACGATGCAACCAACAAAGTCTACTACGGCGCATCAGAATCACGCAAAGACGGTTGCGCAATCGGATACTAGTCAATCAATAATTGCAAACTCTTCTCATGTGAAATCAAATATTCATCTTGTATCGCAGGGATTTGACCAAAAAAAACACGCTCGGGGCCTTCACATTTAAACATGTATACCGGTTGAACATACTTCTGTTTCATTGGTGAGCAGTAATATTTTAAAGAAATTTCTTTAACTTTTCCCTTTGGGCGGTCCGAAGACCCTTTCCCATTCACCATCTCGTCGAAAGCCTGCCGGGGGCTTTTTATTGGGTATTGTTTGAGTTGATGTAGTTTTTGCCAGTTCTTCTTTACATGTACAATTTCACTGTTATCGCCAATTTCAATACGAATGCCTGCACCATTTCCTGTAGTGTGAAAACCGTTTATTGTCCGATAGAAACCAACTGTTTTTTTTCCTGGAGAACGTGATGATACTTTTTTGTGCATACGTGCATCCTTTGGGATTAGGCCATTTGTGCTCAAAAAGTCCTTTGCCAGCTTTTTGCAAGTTTCGTCATCAGGCAGGTTTACGCTTTTTTCTTCTTTCTTTCTGGAAGATATTCTTGGATCTACCGAACGATCTATTCGCACTTGAGGTTTTTTCTCCCAAGTAAAACCTCCTGTTTTTGTATTAACACTTAAATAATCGTCATTGATGTGAAAACTGTAAGACATATGGTGTGAACCTCTAAAGTGTTCTTTTGCAGCAGGTATATCAAAAACATCGTGAGCCAACCTTAGTACACTTTCTTCTGTAACTTCCGGAGCATCTACAAGGTATACCATCATCTTGTCAGGCAAATCCGGAAAGTCGCAGTCGAGTACAAGCGAAGGATTGGGGTAATGACCGAAGAATTCAAAATCCCATGGATGCGGTAAAATTTCAAGTTTATGCTGTCGGTACAAAAACATGATCGAACAGACCAAAACAGTTAATAGCAAGTAGATTATTGTTCGTTTGTTCCGCATACTAACCTCTAACTATTAACTATGTCTGCTGCGAGCTATTTTATACCAAGCGCGTCTGCCATTGAATATCTGCCTGCTTCTTTGCCGCATATCCACTGTGCTGCCCGAACCGCGCCGCGAGCGAAGTTGTCGCGGTTGTGGGCGTTGTGTGAGATAGTTATCGTTTCGCCCAGCGTGCTGTAAATAACAGAGTGCTGACCAACTATGTCGCCGGCGCGTATCGCGTGCATTCCGATGGTGCCTTTTTCGCGAAGTGCGTCTTTTCCTTCTCTGCCGTGAACGATGCAGCCCGGGTAAGTTCGGTCTGTCTCGGCGGCAATGTTTTCAGCAAGTGTAATCGCGGTACCCGAAGGTGCGTCCTTTTTGAAACGGTGGTGAGCCTCGGTGATCTCGATGTCGTATTCCTCGCCAAGCATGTTTGCAACTTTGCCAACAAGTGCGAACAACACGTTCATACCCACGGACATATTCGTCTGCTGGATAAGCGGTATTTTCTTTGAAGTGTCAGTGACCTTTTCCAATTGTTCATCGGACAGGCCTGTCGTCGCGAGTATAAGTGCGGTGTTACTGCTCACGCAATACTCCAAAACAGCGTCAGTCGCCTTAGGCAGCGAAAAATCGATCACAACATCTGCGTCTTTTGGAAAATCACACGTAATTGGCGCACCGATTTCGCCAATCCCGGCGATATGTCCAGCATCGGTTCCGATAGCAGGGTGGTTTGGCGCCTCCAGAGCCGCCGCTATCTCGAAAGCCTGTGACTGTATAGCGACATCAACAATACGCCTTCCCATCCTGCCCGCAGCGCCTGTTATTACTAATTTATGCATTTTGTGCTTCCTTATATTTTCTGCAATGTTCGTTTCTGCAGTAATTATAGACCCGAACAGGAAAAAAACAAGGCCGCAAACTCAAGTTTGCTTGACATGACCGAAAAAGACAGTAAATTGAAGCCAAATCGAAGGGTTTAATATTCTGAAAGGTCAGTAAAATGCTTAAAAGACACTCATGTATGGCAATTGTTTTTTCAATCATGTTCTCAATGCTTTTGATTGCCGGCTGTGGTACCGAAGCGGTTGCTGATGCCAAGCCTGTCAATTATCTAAATGAGTCGCAGGCCGATAAGGATGCCCGAATGGACTGGTGGCGACAGGCTCGCTTCGGGATGTTCATTCATTGGGGAGCATACGCTGTGCTTGAAGGCTACTACAATGACAAGCCCACACCAAGTCTCGCCGAGTGGATTATGAGTGCTTCTAAGGTCCCGGTCGATGAATATGAGAAGGTCGTCGCACGGTTCAACCCGGTCAGCTTCAACGCCGATGAATGGGTCCGTGTCGCAAAACAGGCCGGGATGAAGTACATAGTCATAACTTCCAAACATCACGATGGCTTCTGTATCTGGGATTCGGCAGTTACCGATTATGATATTATAGACCGGACACCGTTTAAGCGGGACATACTTAAAGAGCTTTCCGTTGCCTGCAAAAAGCAGGGGGTCAAGCTTTGCTTCTATCACTCGATCATGGACTGGCACCACCCCGACGCAAAGGGCGACAACTGGCCGAAATATCGAGATGAATATATGAAGCCCCAGCTTAAGGAACTTGTCGAAAAGTACGATCCTGCCGTAATGTGGTTTGATGGCGAATGGATAAAGGACTGGACCGAGCCGCAGGGCAAGGAACTGTACAACTATGTGCGTTCGCTAAAGCCGGACATCATTGTCAATAACCGAGTCGGCAAAGGACGACAGGGAATGAAGGGGCTGACCAAAGAAGGTTACTCCGGCGACTTCGGAACTCCTGAACAGGAGATACCTTCCACCGGCCTGCCCGGCGTCGACT
>DAOWHR010000145.1 GCA_030641315.1 Anaerohalosphaeraceae bacterium
AAAAATATTAGCATCAACACAATATTCAGCCATTATAGCTTGCCCTCCATTTGGAGGACATAGGAAGTTCTCTTCAGGTCAAAAAGTTGAGATAGTTTATGCAATCCTATTTCTTTATTGTGATAGGCCTGAAAAAGTGCTTTGGTATAGATATGCCCATATTGATTAAGTACCTCAACAGGACGATTCCTCGCTGGTCCACTATCTTTATTTTGCAATTTTTTGCGTAGTTCGTTGTATTCTTTCTTTAGCTGTGCTTCATAATCATCATATTTTGTCTGGTCAATTATTCGCAATTGCCGCATTCGTACAAGGCAGGCATAAGCACTAACCTTAAAAGTGCGGGCAATCCTTTTTACTACAGCCAAATCATCTACATCCTGAACAGTACCACGAAATTTATCCGCAGGCATCAATACATTACCAGCTAATTTGTCGCACCATTTTTCTGTGCGTATATTTTTCTCTTTCCAGTCATCAAGAGCATTTTCTTTTCTGAGCAAATGGCCTAATTCATGAAATAAAGTAAAAGACTGGGCTTTTCGGGCATCTGAGTCATTAATTATGATAATTGGCAGCGTTGAATGATAAATTGCCATGCCACGCAATAAATCTCTCTCTATATGTGACCACCCTTTATATTTGGATGTCATAAATATAAAGACACCCTTTTCTTCCAGCATCGCTTTCCACTGGGGGAAATCAGGTCGCTTTGCGGGAATATTTAGCCATTCTTCTATTTGCCTTGCAATATCACTTAAATTTGCATTTTGCTGAATCCTGGGAGGCGAAAAAACGGCAACCGCCTCTGACATATCTTCACGCAATTCCAAAATAAGGGATCGAAATCGCTCAACTCTAGCAACAAGTCCCCGGACCTTAGAGTCATCAAAAGCTTCGGTATCACTGTCGACAAATTGGCGAAAAGCCGGAACTGCTTTGGCGAATTGATATTCTTCCGGCAAGCTTTCAGCAATAAATACCCAACGTGGGACTCTATACAATTTTGCCAACGTCTCCAATTGCTTAAAGGTAGGTTTTTGGGTTCCCTGTTCTATTTCGGCAATCTTCGGTACCTTCTTCTTGACTTCAAGAAGATCCATGCCTACCTGCTCACGGCATTTATACAAAATATCTTTATTTATATTTTCTACTCGTTTGGCCATTATTCACGCAGGGAATTAATTCTTCTATCATCAATGATTTTAACTGCAATAACCTTGATACGTAAAGCCAAAAATGAAAATTACCACAAAAAACGCATCGCTGGCTAAAATCAAGGAAACTAAAGGGATTAGACACTTATGGTTAACATTCCCCTTAGCGATTCCATTATCGCTGATTATGACACAACAGAAATGGATAGACAAAGGAAATATTGCCACAGCCATCCCATAGCAAGTGAATTAAAGAAAATTTGAAGCCAGATACTCTGGGACGAATATGTTATACTCGTACGCATCACCAATCCCAACAAAGATATCATTCAATTAATGCGAAGATACGCTTCTAAAAATGTGCGTTGCAGAATACATAAAAAGAAAATATTCCTCCTTGTACGACACCATGGTTATGCATTTCCTCCTTTTTTGCCGCCCAGTAACGGTTTTTAGCTGACTATTAGAATAGAAGATGCTGAACGAGAATTTTTATCCCGATCGCTATTAAGATCACACCCCCGATGGCCTCTATCTTGTTTTCAAATAAGTGGCCAACTTTTCCACCCAGCCAACAGCCCAGATATGACAGCGCGAAAGTAATGATCCCGATAACAATGACAGCAACAGCAACATGTTCCGTAACAAGCGACAGCGTAAATCCGACTGCAAGGGCATCGATGCTGGTCGCGACCGCAAGGATCAGGACCACCGAAATCCTGGCCGGGTCCACAGTTGATCCGTCCTGTGAATCTTTTAGTTTGAACGACTCATAGATCATCTTGCCGCCAATGACGACCAGAAGTCCGAACGCGACCCAGTGGTCGAAAGGTTCTATCGCGTCTTTGAAGCTAAGTCCGGCAAGCCAACCGAGAAGAGGCATTATCGACTGAAACGCTCCAAAGAAAAAGGCCATACGCAATGCGTGCTGGACTTTCAGCTGCTTCTGCGCAGCACCGGCCGCAACGGACACAGCAAAGGCATCCATAGCAAGACCAACGGCAATTACCACAACGGTTATAATATTCATGAGTTACTTTTCAGTACCACCGACATACCTCAGGTCAACAGTGAATTGATACAGTCATCAGACCGTTCCCTTTTAAAAGCATAGCTGTTACTCTTTTTTGGGACTTTTGACTTTTAAATGCTTAAAGAAAAAGTCCAGCATGTCTACCTTTTCCTTTTGGGGTGTTTCTTTTAATACTATCGCCGCATCTATGCCAAGCTCATCGCAGCGTTTCTTTACTGCTATGGCGTGTCGCGGATGATGTATTATGTGTCCGCGGTCCTTAGGGTCGGTGTTCGGCATCAAGGTTCTCAGATATACAGCGGGGCCGTCTTTGTGCATCATCCCGAGCATGTCAAGCTCTTTGCGGATCTGCTTGCCCTTTTCGCTGTCGATCTGGCTTCGCGTGAGATGATAGAACTCAACATCATCGTTGAAGCCATATTTCTTTATCCATGAATCCGGCACGCCAACGATCCGTGCCCACTGCTGGCAGTCATAGGTGGCCTGCGTGTTCAGTGCTCCGATAACCGTGAGCAGTGTAGATTCGCGTTTGACAGGGTCCTTGCTCTTTTTGTCAGCAAGGTCCTTATGGAAGCCAAGCCATAATGACGAGCCGGCACCTGCCGAACCACCGTAAGCCGCTAACCTGGATTTGTCGATGTTCCAGTCATCAGACTTGTGCCGGATAAACTGTATCGCCCGGGCAATATCATCTTCGAGTATCTCCGGCAGTGTCGTAGTATCTCTGAATCGATAGTGGATAGCGGCAAACGAAACACCATTATCCATGCATCGCTTTATGATCGAGGCACCTTCACCTCTGCGGACACCGCTTTTGTCGCCTGCTCTAAATCCCCCGCCATGAATGTATATGACGATGGGTGTCTTTCGATCGCTCTTTGCCTGCCAGAAGTCCAGCACATTTCTTTGATGAGGGCCATACTTGACATTTTCAAGAGTTGGAGGTGGCGATGATACTCTTCGATCGTTTCGCTGACGATTCTGCTGGAGCTTTGCGCGATGAGCAAGAAACTCTTTGTCGCTCAGAACACCGTCACGGTTAGTGTCTGCCTGTGGAAAACGCTTTAATGCTTCTGCTCTGATCTTCGCACGGCGAGCCTGACGATCCTGAACCTGATCAGCATTAACGACGCTGGCAACAGCAGAAAACACGACACAAATTAATAGAATATTTCGCATTAGCAGACCGCCCTTCTTAACTTAATAGTACCATAGACCCTTACATAATCTACAACAAAATAGTCAGGCAGATTAACCTTTGTAATATCGCCTGTCTCTTCGCTCAGTTATTAACGGAACCTTCGGCCTCTGGCACGATATCGAATACCGCGATCTCTGGTCTTGCGCAAAATCTCATACGCGGCGCCATCATGCCTTCCATGCCAATGCCTCGGTTGACATATAAAACCATATCGTCAACTTCATACAAACCTGCTTCGTACTTCTTGCCGAATTTTGACAGTGTTATGACCGCGCCATAGAACGGCAGCGCTATCTGACCGCCATGCGTGTGGCCGCTAAGATATAGATCGACGTTAAGTTCGCCCAGGTCCTCTGCAAGATCGGAATAATGATAGAGGAGCACGTTATATGCGTCACTGCTGTTACCGGCCAGCAAGTCCTTATAGTCTTCGTCACACCACATGTCGATGCCGGCAAATAGTATTTTTTCGCCATCTTTTTTAACAGTGATCGACTGGCCCTGCAGTACCTTAAAACCGGTACCTTCAAACGCGGCGCCGTTTTTAACATGGCCGTCCCAGTTGCCGTAAACCGCGATCTTATTGTCAGCCTTTATAGCGGTCATCATCTGCTTAAACTGCTCAATAACCATCGCTCTGTCCGGCCCGGTGGTCACGTTGGATATGTCCCCCGTAAAAACGACAACGTCAGGTTTCAGACCATTTACGATCTCTACAATTTTCGCTTCGTTTCGCTGCTTAACATCGCAGTGAACGTCGGATAACTGCACGATACGAAAGCTGGTATCCGCAAGTTTATCTGTTTCAATAGTGAACTGATTGACCTCGATCCAGTAAGGCTCGATGAAATAAGCATAAGCCATACAGCCCAACAGCGGGATCGCAAAAGCATGAATGATCCTGGCTTTTTTGGTAAACGCGACTGCGCAGCCTTTACCACGCAATACATTCCAGCCAAGCCGAACGAGCAATCCTGCTTCTAAAACAATAATTATCACAACAGGTGCAACAACCATCAACATCAACAGTTTGATAATATGCATAAAATATTCTTTCAGGAAATCAGATCAGAATTATCATCGGTACTGCTTTTACTTTGTTACGGGAGTCAGTTTGATACAATGTCCGCCGCCTGGTGCCATTTTGATCTCGATTATGTCACCGGATCTTACGATAACACTTCGTACCTTATAGGCCTGACGGTTGGTCAGATAATGCGTATCGTCAGCGTCTTCGAGCATTGTTGCCTGATATGTTCCCGCAGCAAGAAAGTCCAGCGGCAGCTTTATTGTGCGGGCATTTTCATTTGTAGCTGAAGCAATGAAAACAGCATCCCCGTTGCGTCTGGTCATAACAATATATTCACCTATCTCGCCAGCCAGTGTTTTGCTTTGCTGCCAGGGCATTTTCTGAGATGCGATAAAATCGAAAAGCTCGGGATGTTTTTTGTAAGAATCAGCCGAGTCGGGAATCACAGTCAGACCGCTGAACGTGATAAGAGTCCTGGCGGTTTCGGCAACGATCGTCGAGGGAACCTCAGCGAAAATTTTTGGCCGCTGTTCGAAAGAGTTTTCCAGATCGAACAGCCCGTTGCACATATCCAGCGGGCCAGCAAGCATGTTGACATAAACAGCCGTGACAAATGTTCGCGGCACGAAGACGCTTTTGGCGTCGGACTGCGAATGACAAAACTCACGGGTAACACAGTTCGGCCAGGTCCGCATGTCACCGCTTGGCGGGACGGGGTTGTCATGGAAAATGCACATGAGCTTATTTTCAGCGCAAAGCTCGATTATCATTTGGGTACGGTTTACTTTGGGCTGACCGGCAGGTTCTCGCATGAAACCATACTTGACACCGACAGCGCCCCACTGAGAGAAAGTCTTTAGAATATTCTCCAGGCCATACTTCTTTGCGCCTACATCGTTGAGATATAGAAAGACACCGACACCATTCTGTTTAGCGTATTTGACCAGGCCGGGGACATCTTTCTCTGTTGTTGCAGGGTCGGATCCCGAGTCAAATTCCGGGCCGTACCAGTCAGCGTCCAGCAGTAGATAACTGACTTTACTCTGTGCGGCAAGATCGACAAAACGCTTCCATGAATCCATGCTCAGGGCATACGTAAAGTCGTCGGCGACATGCCCCCATGCGCGCCAATCCCAAAAAGACACACCCGGCTTTATCCATGAGGTGTCTTCGATCTTACAGGGGGGATTGAGGTTCTCCAGCAAATGCGAATCTACCAGCGAACCAGGACTGCCTGCCAGCATTATCACACGCCATGGAGTTTCAAAAGGCATTTTCACTTTGCTGGGACGTATCTTTGCAGAAAATTTAGTTGTCCCCTTTTCACTGGTCAGTTCCATCCAGCTGAAATCATAAATTGCAGCTTCGTTGATCGCCATATAACACTTGTCAGAAACTTTAACCGTCATCGGCCACCTGAAAGTCCCTTTGCTTTGGCTCAATAGCTGAGGCCCGATATTGGCACGTTCGCCGTTATAAAACCAAGCCGTGTAATCGCCCCCAAAAGAAAAATCAGTTAGATCGCCGACAACCTTAAGTTCTCTATCACCGTCACCATTTACCGAAATGGAATATCGAAAAGCAACGCCGTCATTGTATGCACGGAACGTGATATACATTTTCAGTTTTGAGGGATTTTCATCGGCAAGACAAAGCTTCATCTCGTTGTAATGGTCACGGATGGCAGCTTGCTTACTCCAAACAGGTTGCCATGTACTGTCGTGCTTCGATGGCTGCGTATATTTAATGCCCCACTTCGGCCCGTCCATCTGATCGAGTACCAGACCAAGGGCGGACTCTTTTATCACTCTAACACCGTTAAAAGTTACAGTATAAAAGGCCATGCCATCTTTGACATACACCGCTGCGGCAATGCGGCCGTCCGGAGAATTCAGTTCGCACTGACCCGGCTGGGCAATTGTCGAAGATGCAGCCACAAGAAATATGCCAACCCAAAATAGATTGTTACAGACAAACCTTGAAACATTTCTCATACATAAGCTCCCATTGAATTATACTGATCACGATTGATTTTTCCCGTTTCTGCGCGGCCAACTATCGCTGCGACTGTAAGTAACGACTTTGCTCGCGAAATTTTACTACCCTCAAGGGTGTAAATCCAATAACAACGACAACACGAAACATGAAAGGGGCTATTCGGCTTTAATGATTCCCGGGTTGGTCAGATCCTCAGCGATCTTCCTGCCCGGCTCGACAACCAGAAACTCCTTTTCGTCCCAATCGCCGTCCATCATCTTCTGCATCAAGCCGCTGTCGCCCTTCAATTCATCGTAGTCCCACTTGAGATACTCGGCACTTCGCTTTGTGTATTCCTTGTAATCCTCTTCATCGCAAAAGTCCCAGCCGACATAGGCGGCCCGTTTGTACTCGGTCATCCAGCCCTGTTCCATCTCCATCAGATACTGGGCGTTATCGGCACCATACTTTTCAGTATATTCGCGAAGATGGTACTCATAGCGATCCTTACCCGGCTGGGTATCGGTATCGATCCAGCCGGGGCTGTACCAATAGATGCCCTTGTGTGTGTCGAAATATTCCTGATAGCGGTCCTTCGAGCCAAGCAGCAGTGTAATGCAGTCATGTCCGCGAGGCACTATGATCGGTACTGCGGCACTTAGGCCGATTATCCCGTTGCTGCAAAGGCCATAGCCCAAAAGCGCCCCATCATACTGCTTGCCCTTGATATCCGTAGTGTTTTTCAGTTCTTCACGCAAAACCTCACGAAGCTTATCAGGCTCATTGTGCAAACCCTGCTCGATCAGACAAACATCGACAGTGTTTTTGCTCCTGGCGGCGCAATAATAGGCTTCACGCTGCAAAACCTTGCAAACTATAAGTTTAAGACGCATAAATTTTCCGATAAAACAAAAAATACCCCACAACAATAACAGTCTCTTGCTGTGAACCAACAGTTTTACCTGTTTTAAACCAATTAGTCAATTTTTTGTTTTCCAGCACTCCGTCAGAGGCTATACTCAGGCAAAATAGTTGCCGCTGTTACAAACGGAGATAATGTGAAGCTAAACCGCTTTTATTGTGAAAACATCGCACCGGGGGCGATCCAACTGGACAGCACCGAATCACACCACCTTACCAATGTAATGCGACAACATGTCGGCGATGAAGTGGAGGTTTTTGACGGCAATGGAACCATCGCAGCAGCGACAGTAGCCGAAATAACTCGAAAAGCTGTTGCGATAAGCGTCAAAACGATTGAAAAGCATGACAATAACCACCCCAAAGTGATCATCGCAGCCAGCATCGCCAAGGGCCAGCGGTTCGACTGGTTGATCTCGAAATGCACTGAATTGGGAGTAGATCATATCTTTCCAGTGATCTTTGAACGCACCGTCAAACAGGCAAAAGGGGCGTCCGGTTCCGGCAGACTGGACAAACTAGCTATAACGGCAGCAAAGCAGTGTCGCAGGATATTTCTGCCTGAACTTTCAAGCCCGAATAACCTGAAAACCGCATTATCTGTCCTGAAAACGCAATATCCCGATGCGAAATTTCTTTTCGGCCATTTCAGTCAAAACGCGATACCGCTTTGTCGGATAACCTACCCGGCTCAAGATGTGATTGCCTTTATTGGTCCCGAAGGAGGGCTTACCGAGAGCGAACTTCTGCAGCTTAAAGACGCAAATGCAACGGAAACATCACTAACAAAAACGATACTCAGAATAGAGACAGCAGCGATAGCGTTTGCTTCGACGTTGTGCATTACAAGAGATACAATTTAAGAAACAACCCCGAAATTCTGAAAAACCGTTGGCTTTTCGACTTTATATCGCTACAATACTGCTCCTTAACGGGGTGTAGCTCAGTTTGGCTAGAGTGCATGACTGGGGGTCATGAGGTCGCAGGTTCAAGTCCTGTCACCCCGATTTTTATAACACCTGCATTCATAAGAGTTTGCAGGGCAACAGTAACGTCAGAATTATCACTTTTTTCATGGTTTTGAGGCTGGTGTGACAAAACTGTGACAAAATCAGACCCTAAGGCTGTCTGACTGGCCTGTCTTGCCTTGCCAATCATCTCATCTCGAATGCCTACATAATAATTCATAGTAGTCTCAATACTTGAATGTCCAGCTAACTTCTGAACCTCATGTGGCATTACTCCATGTTCAAGCCATTCAGTGATGCATGTTGCCCGAAGATCGTGAAATGTCGCATCTTCTACACCTGCTTTATTGCAGATATGAAGCCAGTTCCTACGAAAATTATTATCAGGACATTTGGCCACCCTGTCTATCAACTGTCCTGCTTCTTTGAGGGACATCATATGCTGATATCTCTCCGGAGAGATAAGCAGGTAAGGTTGGCCGTCAGGTTAATCCGCTTGGATTCTGGTTAGTATCTGAGCTACTTCTTCTATCATGGGCAATTCACGTCGCTCTTTATCTTTAACAACCCATCGCCAAGTTGTGGAAGAATTACTTTTTGGCTGAACTATGATGCGAGATTTGCTGTAGTCAATATCATTTGTGGTTAGGTTGAGTACCTCACCACGACGAAGCCCCGCTGTTTTGGCGATCAATATCCGAGCTCTCCAAACAGGTTTCTTGGTCACTGTCCGGAGTAGCCTTTCAATTTCATTACCATTCAGCAGTCGAACTGATCCTTGCGGTGCTTTCATAAGAGGGATTCCTTCAAAAGGATTGTCCTCAAGTTGACCTC
>DAOWHR010000019.1 GCA_030641315.1 Anaerohalosphaeraceae bacterium
GTGTGATGTCGATGAGATTGTGGCTAATATTCTGAAGTAACGTGAAGACCCTACGAAGGGACCCTACAAGAGTATCCTTGATCTATACAATGTTGCCGGTTTTGACTGTTAATCTTATAAGAATCCCGCAATCCCAATCGGTGATGCCGAGCTGATCGGTGATATCGAGTATCGCCACTGGCTCCTGTCGCGTGTGGCCAATGTCTTTACTGTTCGCAGCGATGTGTTTACGGCCTATATCCTGGTCAAGCTGGGCGAAGACGGGCCGCAGAAACGTATGATAGCGATATTTGATCGTAGCGAGGTTCGCAGCAAATCTGACCGACCAAGACTGATCTCGCTTCATTCTGTGCCCGACCCCAGATAGTTATCTCAATCGTTTGAACGATCTGGGCGCAATTCCGAATACTTTCCTGAAGGTGCGCGAAAAGTGGAACGGATCATCAAATCCGAGGCTGTAGGCGATCTCTTTTACCATTACGTCAGGGGACTGAAGCTGCTGGGCGGCGTATGCCATCTTCAAATATGTCAGATATTGATAAGGGCTTTGGGTGTCAAATCGTTTAAAGAGCCTGCACAGATAGGCGTTGTCCAGGCTGCACGCTTCGGCAATATCGGTAAGTGATCTTAATGTCACAAAATTCTCTTTGATGTGCTGCCTGCACTGCTGATATGTCGTCAGTGCCCTGGTCAGCTTTGTCTCTTCGGTGACGGTGGTTTCTGCAATCCTGTAAAACAAATATTCCAGAAGTGTCGAACAAATTATCGATCGGTATGGGCTGTCAGAAAGGCCGTGGGAGATGATGTCATCGAATATTCGTGTTATCGCGTCCGGTCTGCTTACCCGGATTGCTGTTGCGACGCTGTCTGCATACTTTTGGATCATGTCTTTGGCCCTGCCTCCCGTAAAGTCAATGAAGTATTTTGTCATCGCGCTGTTTGGGGCCGCGGTAATTACCTGGCTGATCCCGGGGCCGTAAGAGAAAATGGTTCCCTGTGCAAGCTGATATTCCCGCCCGGCAAGTATTGCGGTTCCGTTTCCTTTGGCCACAAATTCCAGTGAATAGTAGGGAAAACTTTCTCTATCGATCCTGAATTCAGGGCCTGTCTGCTCGCATCCGCCGCAAACTACCTTTATTGTTGTACTTTTTTCGGCGGCTCCTTCGATAAAGAAGCGTTTCGCGTTTGTAACCTGTTTGGAGAAGAATTCCGGTTCCTGTGTGTTTTTCATGGCCAGTCTCTTAAAAAGTCAATAATTGGCATCTAACGGGCAATAATTGCCATTTTAAAGCTCTATTTGTTTATTATACTACTATTGCAGGTTAAATGCAAAGCCAATATTCTACAGGTGTATCGGCTGGATTGCAAAACACATAAAAATGAAAGGTTCTAATATGGCAAACACAAATAAAAGAGCGGTTGACATTCTCAACAAGGACGATCTTATTGTGATCGGCGGAGCAGGCGGTTTTATCGCCGGAGCGCTAACGAAGTATTTTCATGATCAGGGTTTTACAAGGATCCGGGCGATTGACAAAAAGCCTTTGCCTGAGTGGTACCAGATGACTGATGGCGTTGAAAGTATTTGCATGGATCTTAGCATTGAAGAAAACTGTATTGTCGCATGTCGCGGTGCGAAGGAAGTTTATAACCTTGCTGCGGATATGGGCGGTATGGGATTCATTGAAAAATTCAGGATCGAATGTCTTCGCAGTATTTTGATCAATACGCATATGATCGAGGCGGCAAACAGGGCTGGGGCTGAACGATTCTTCTTTTCATCATCCGCATGTGCCTACAATGTCGAACTGCAGAAGGATCCGAATGTGCGGGCGCTAAAGGAATCGGATGCATATCCTGCAATGGCAGAGCGCGGGTACGGTTGGGAAAAGCTTCTCAGCGAAATGTTCTGTGAGGAATACTGGTCCGAACGCGGCATGAAGACAGCGATCGCACGGTTCCATAATGTTTATGGTCCGTTCGGCACATGGGACGGCGGAAGAGAGAAAGCGCCGGCGGCGATCTGTCGAAAAGTTATCGAAACAAAAGACAGCGGGAAACTTGAGATCGATATCTGGGGCAGCGGGGTACAGACACGAAGCTTTATGTATATCGATGACTGTGTTTTGGGCATTGACATGATAATGCACTGTGATGATCTTATCGCGACGGCGATCAATCTTGGGTCGAACGAACTGATAGCGATAAACGATCTTGTTACTTATACCGAGGAGATCGGCGGAGTTAAGCTTGAGCGTACGCATGACATGGATGCTCCGCAGGGCGTGGCAGGCAGAAACAGTGATAACACCTTCATTAAGCAGGTTCTCGGCTGGGAGCCGGACCTGCCGTTCAAGGAAGGTCTAAAGCGGACTTACGACTGGATCGAGCAGCAGTACAACGATCGCAAAGCAGGCAAGCGAACTGTTAGCTAAAAAACTTATCTCCGTTCAGAACAGAAAAGGAAGGATAGCGTATGAGATCATTTATATTGATTACCGTATTGCTGGTATTCTGTGTTTTTGTATTAGATGCAAATGCTTTAAGTGTTGACCGTGAGCGTCCCCCAGAATGGGACAATCTTGTATACGGCGGCCGCTTTATGGACCGATTCGAAGCCATGCCTGTTCAGGGAGAACTTACAGGTGATACATGGGGTGCTGACAATGTAGTACCCCGCTATGTCGACAACGGCATTGAGGACAGTGAGTGGTCCTATTGGGGCGGCAACGCAAAACTGGGTGCTGACGGCAAATACCATCTTTATGTTTGCCGCTGGGCTGAAGATTCGAAGAATGGACACATGCAATGGCCATGGTCTATTGTTGTTCATGCGGTTTCGGATAATTCATTTGGGCCTTACAAAGTAAAGGACGTTCTCGGGAAGGGGCATAACCCGGAACTGTTCCAACTTGAAGACGGCAGATATGTCGTTTATGTTATGAACGGTTATTATATCGCCAGCGATGTCAACGGTCCGTGGAAATTTAAAAAGTTTGAATTCGACCCAAGAGGCCGAAAGATCATTGAAGGGCTTTCCAACCTGACATTTGCTCAGCGTGAGGATGGCTCGTATCTGATGGTTTGTCGTGGCGGCGGTGTTTGGTTCAGCGAGACCGGCATCAGTCCTTATCAGCAGGTCACTGATAAACGTGTTTATCCGCCTGTCAAGGGTGCTTTTGAGGACCCTGTGGTTTGGCGGACGAACGTACAGTATCACTTGATTGTCAATGATTGGTATGGCCGTATCGCATTTTATTTACGGTCAAAAGATGGTATCAACTGGAAAGTTGATCCGGGCGAAGCATATCTGCCAGGCATTGCAAAATACGAGGATGGTACCGTTGTTGACTGGTTCAAATACGAGCGTATTAAGGTGTTGCAGGACAAATACGGCCGGGCAACGCAGTCGCATTTTGCAGTTATAGACCTGCCCAAAAGTCAGGACAAAGGAAGTGATAACCACAGTTCCAAACATATTTGTATCCCACTGACCGTCGGTCGTCTTATTACTATACTCGACAAGGAGAAAATTACCGCATCGACTAAGACTATACGAGTCAAGATCATGGCTGAGAAAGACTTTGATCCTCATACATATATTGACACCGATTCGTTAAGATTTGGTGCATCCGAAGAGGTGAATTTTGGCCGGGGCTGTAAAGTTGCCAAAACAGAAAAATCCGGCAAGGATCTTATTGTTACCTTTGATGCAGTGGGCAATGGTATTACTGAAGATAACTTTGCCGCCAAACTACTTGGCAAAACCAGCAATGGAAAACTGCTATTTGGTTATGCCAGACTGCCCTGGGTTAATTATATCGAGCCAGCACTTTCGGCATTGCCGCCAGTATTTAGAAAAACAGATGCCGGTTATGCAATCGAAGTACAGGTGCAGAACTTTGGGCAGGTTGCGTCTAAGTCGGCTTCTATCAAAGTTGAAAGCGGCAGCAAGACTATCGCCGAAGGAATTGTTCCGGCCCTGAAACCCTTTGAAAAGACAAATGTTGAACTAAATTGCAAAAAAGTTTTTGAGGCAGGGGCTTCATATGACATCAAGATTATTATCAAGCAGGATGGTCAGCGACCGGTGACATTACAGATATCTATGGTTCCAGGAGAATAAATATGAGTTCCACTTCAAAGGATATTACCGATATTCTCGGAAAGATTCAATATCGAATCGCACTGGCTGGCGGATGGATCGACCAGCCTTTTATGTCAAAGCTCAATCCAACTGCTCCGGGTTCAATGGTAGTTGCTGCTGTCGAGCCGGAATTTCGCTGGATGGATCGCGCTGGGATTTGCGGCAGCACGAGGTCAATTGCCCTGGATATCTGGGACGGTGATCTGCCCGATGGAGATCCGATGCAGCTTGTGCGTGATCTGTATGAAGTCGAGAACAGGGATAAGCCCGATCCATCCGGCTCTCAGGATATGATCGGGATTGTCTATCCGGGTATAAGCAGGCTAGACTATGACTATGAGCATGAAGGCGGATATTTTCCAAGGCACATAGAATCGTGTAATGATCGTAAGGTTGCCGATTGGCTTGGCAGCAGTTTGTACGTTTTGCCCGTCAATACACGTCCGGACGGCTATGATCCGCTTGGCCGAAAGCATCTGACCGAAGGATGGGTCCAAAAGCTCGGCCAGTCGGGTAAGGATTGTTACGATGCGATAATTAACATGGATGTCAATGCTCTGGGTTCTTCTATGAATGACTGTATGGAGTGCTGGCATACGTTACTGCCTGATATTCTTGAACACCATACTTTGAAAGTTGACCTGGTTTCGCTGCTCGAATATTATCAAGCCAACTATCCCGGAGCTATGTATTCAGGCTGCGGTGGCGGATACCTCTTTGTTGTCTCGGATAAACCTGTTCCCGGAGCGTTTCAGGTTAAGATAAGGACCGTTAATAAATGACAAAAACTATTGTAACAGCAGGTGCGTTTGACATTCCTGAGGCAGGGAGTCTGCGATTTCTCCATGAGATATCCCAACAGGGCCAGGTAAAATTGTTGTTGTTCGATGATGCTCTTATAGAGTCACTGACCGGGGCAATGCCCAAGTTTCCTTTGGCTGAACGTCAGTACTATCTTGAGTCTGTCCGTTTCGTAAACAGGGTCCATGTTATTTCCGATGTCGCTCAGCTTTCAGATGCCGCTTCAGTTGTCGGGTGTAACGTCGGTTTATGGTTTTCGCTATTGCCTGATAATTTTGAAAATTACGCGAGCGATCAGTCAATACCGCATCAGTTTATTTCTGATGAGCAGTTGGTTGGTTTCCCGGAAGATATACCGCTTGCAGCTTCCGGCAATAAGAAGGTGATCGTCACTGGCTGTTTTGACTGGTTCCACTCTGGCCATGTTCGTTTTCTTGAGGAAGCTTCCGAGTACGGCGATCTCTATGTGGTTGTGGGGCACGATAAGAACATCAAAGCTCTCAAAGGTCCCGGCCATCCGATGTTTACGCAGGACCAGCGAAAATTTATTATCGGCTCGATCCGGTTTGTAACGCGATCTTTGATCTCATCTGGTGACGGGTGGCTCGATGCGGAACCAGAGATAATGCAGGTCAAACCTGATATTTACCTCGTAAATGAAGACGGCGACAGGGGAGAGAAACGCCAGTATTGTCAGGATAACGACATAGAGTATATAGTCCTTAAAAGAGAACCGAAACCAGGCCTTACCAGAAGGACAAGCACCGACCTAAGAGGTTTTTAGCGTTTCGGGGGGGATGTTCCACCGTTTTCTGTTCGACAATCCAATAACCGTTCTAAAATATGTATCATTCATTGACAAATGTTTGTAAAACCTGTAACTATAAGGCTTATAAATATTTGTCATTATGTGTGATTACAGGGGCATGTTATGGAAAATTGGTGGGTTCTGATTATTGTTGGATTATGCTGCGGCACTATCGGCGCCAGTCTCGGTATCGGGGGCGGTGCGATCATGGTCCCTGTTCTTGTGATGCTTTTTAGTTTCCCGCAGAAGTCCGCGCAAGGTATCAGTCTGTTTGTAATGATCCCCATGGCGGCACTGGCAGCTTACCGTTACTACAAGGACCCGAATATTGATATCGATCTTTGGACGACCGTTTTTATGGCGATAGGCGCAGTGATCGGTGCCTATATTGGATCAACGCTTGCTTCACGTCTCCCGGCATCGGTCCTGCGAAAGTGTTTCGCGGTCCTGCTGATAATCGTTGCCGCTAAAATGCTCTTTGTTTCCGGTTCGGTTACCGCAGCAAAGTTGGACGAACCACCCGCACCTGCGCCAACTACGGAGAAGGACTGACTATGCATGTCAAAGTCAACGAGCAGACTCAGGACATCAAAGACGGGATGATGCTGTTCGAGCTGAAGCGAGCCGTCGCCCCGGAAGCAGATATAATTGTTCGCAACGGCGCACCTGTCTCAACCGATACCGAATTGCAGCAGGGCGATCAGGTTGCGTTCATTACTCGCGGACAGATACCCTCAAAGGACCAGCTTGAATCACTGATGGTTGCTCGTCATACTCCGGGCGTTCACGAAAAGATCAAAAACGCGACTGTCGGAATTGCCGGTCTTGGCGGATTAGGTTCAGCTATTGCTGTGGCGCTGGCCCGCATAGGAGTCGGCAAACTAATACTCGTTGATTTCGATGTCGTCGAACCAAGCAACCTTAACCGTCAGCAGTACTTTGTCGACCAGATCGGTTTGTACAAGACTGAAGCACTGGGTGCAAATCTTCAGCGGATCAATCCTTATGTCAAATTGCGAACACACACGTTAAGGCTGACGGCGGAAAATGTGCCTGAAATTTTTGCAGATGTGGATGTGCTTGTCGAGGCGTTTGACAGTGCTGATTGCAAAGCGATGATCATGGAAATATTTCTTGGATCGGTAGCGGATAAACCGCTAGTAATGGCGTCGGGGCTGGCAGGTTTTGAATCGTCGAATACTATTATAACTCAAAAAATTTCTGACAGACTTGTAATCGCAGGCGATCTTGTTACCGCTGCAAAGCCTGGTACGGGATTGATGGCTCCGAGGGTCGGGGTCGCTGCACATCATCAGGCAAACGCTGTTCTGCGTCTGCTGTTGGGACTTGAACCGGAAGGAGACACAAATGAAAATTAAGCTAAGTATTCTTATCGTTAGTATCGTTTTGCAGATTGTTTGTATCGGCTGTGGTAAACGGGAATCCGCACCGGAAGCGAAGGAACTTGTTCTGTTGTGCGGCAACTCTTTTATTGGTCCAGCCAACCAGCTATGCGAAGAGTTCAAGGCGCAGACAGGTATTGAGGTCGTTACGACCTCGGCAGGGAGCGAGGATTTTCTTCCGCTTATCAAGGCTGCATCAAAAGGCGATATACTGATCTCTCATGATCCGTACCTCGATTATGTTAAGGATGCAGAAGCCTATTTCGATCATGCTCAGGTCGGTTTTGTAGCACCGGTATTGGTTGTCCAAAAGCAAAATCCTAAACAGCTCAAATCAATCGACGATCTAACAACCGCCGGTCTTCGTGTTGCTCTTAGCAATCCACAGTATTCGACCTGCGGCGAGATGGTATTTGAACTGCTTGAGCGAAAGGGCATCAAAGAGGCTGTATTGGCAAATGTGGAAAACCGCTTGACAAAGGGGCATCACGTACTGGGTACGTACCTGAAGACCGATGCGATCGACGCAGCTATAATGTGGAACGGTGTGGCGAATGTGTTTTCAGATGCGGTTGAGATTGTGCCTACTCCATACGAATACCAAGCAGATATACGAGTGCATGTTATCGGCTTGAGCTATACAAAGAACCCGGAACTGCTCAAACAGTTTATTGATTTTGCGAAAGCTAACGGGCAAACTATATTTACTCAACACGGTTATGTGAAATGAAAGTATAAATAACATGAATAAAATTACGATTGTATTAATAGCAGTGCTGATATCGGCCGCTCTTATTGGTTGTGAGAAAAAAACCGAAAAAGCCGATGAGATGCTTGTTTACTGTGGTGCGGGAATCAGGCCGCCTGTCGCGGAGGTTGTTGAAATCTTTGCACAGGCTAATAACATTGAGATCATCACCGACTATGCTGGCAGTGAAGTTCTGCTGGCTAAGATCAAGCTTACAGGTAGAGGCGATCTCTATATGCCGGGCGACAAATATTATGTCGATCAGGCATCGGAAATTGATCTGATCGATTCCCAGGCCCCGGTTTGCTATTTCGTGCCGACCATCCTGGTGGGCAAGGACAACCCTCTCGATATTGCGAACCTTGTTGATCTGCTGAAGCCCGGGGTAAGGCTCGGTCTTGGAGATTCTAAAGCGTGCGCGATCGGCAGAAAAACGAAAAAGATATTCGAAAAGAACAATATTTCGTGGGCCGATGTTGAGAAAAATCTGAAGTTCCAGTCGCAGACAGTAAATGAGCTTGGTATGCAGATCCAGGCTGGCTCGCTCGATGCTGTTATTGTCTGGGACGCTGTGGCAGCATATTATACGGAGCACGGCAAGCAGATCGTGATACCAACTGACCAGAACGTAATATCAACAGTTGAGATCGGCATTTTGAAATCAACGAAAAACCCGCAAATGGCAGAGAAGTTTATGACTTTCATAACTTCCGATCAGGCCAGGGAGATATTCAAAAAGCACAATTACAGAGTATCTAAGCCATAATTGAGCATCTTAAAAAAGATGGGAGATGTTAGTGGTTTTTTTTGTATTAATCGCTATAATCCATCAACTGTAATCTTAAAATGAGTTTTTTGTGATTAAATAGGGGTACTGATGGTTTTTCTTGAAAGCTACTATGAAATTCTCATCCTGGCGCATTTGTTTTTGACTTTTGTTCTTGTTGGGAGTCTGACGCACAATCTGCTTGTTGTGGCTGGTTATCTTCGGGGCAAATTCGGCAGAAAGAAGCTTGAGCTTAGGTATGTTAAGTATTCCTTCTGGTCGTATCTGATCATTTATATTGTCGGAGCACTGGCCTATCCTGCGTTTAGGGTTTATATCAGGACGCATTTTGACCCGAACCTGCCATGGGCGACAGGGCTGTTCGAGGTCAAGGAGCACTGGGGAGCGATAGGGCTTGCGTTATTGTCGTTCTACTACCTTCTTCGCAGAAATTTTGAGCCGGATAAGGAAAGAGAAAAACTCTGGCTCTACGCAGGCCTTTGTTTTCTGATCAATATTATCGTCTGGTACAAAGTCATTGTTGGATGTTATCTTTCACTGCTGAAAGGAAGCTGGTAATGAAAAAGTCGGATATGATCTATATAATCGGTTCGGTGTATGTCACGCTTACCGGGTTCTTTTACTGCCTGACGATGTGGTTTAGTATTCAGCTTCCGCGGTATTACCCAATTGAGCACACCTGGAAGATGGTTAAGGAGAAGGGCGTTCCGTCACAAGGTTGGTATTCGAAGCAGGCCTTTGCGTATATATGCGCGGCGGCTGTTACGTTTATGGTATACCTTATTGTCAATAAAATGCGCAACCGGATCACCCTTAAGTCTTCGCTGATGCGGTCAATTGCCGTAATATGTTTGTCATCAACAGTTTACTTTCTGCTGTATATCATGTATTATGAGTTTCATCATTGGCATATACTATAAAGGTTTAAGTTTGTTTTGAAAGACGAATAGGTGGCAAAACAGCAATATCTGACAAGTCCGGCAAGCAGTTGGAGCGATACTGTATTCGCAGTTGTCGGCGGTCTGTTCCTTGTGGTCTTTGTGGTGTTTGTGGTCGGGCTGATCGCCGCGGATATCGCTTATATTGACAAAAAAGCTGTGCTGGCTCTTATGCAGTCTTCATACATTCGTCATGCTCTCTGGATGAGTATCTGGACGAGCTTTACGACGACAGCGATATCGCTTATCTTCGCGATCCCGATCGGTTATACGCTGAGTCGGTATCGTTTTGTGGGGCGTACAATTGCCGATACTATAGTCGATCTGCCGATAGTTTTTCCGCCTTTGGTTGCCGGTCTTACGCTGCTGGTGTTTTTCTCCCAGACCGGACCGGGCAAGTGGATTGAGCAGGACCTTGGTCTTGAGTTTATTTTCCAACCCAAAGGTATCGTACTTTGCCAGTTTGTGGTCTCGGCAAGCTTTGCGATACGGTCAACCATTACCGCTTTCGACGATGTTCCGCGAAGATTTGAACAGGTCGCTCTTACTCTGGGATGTACCCGGTGGAGCAGCTTTACGCGGGTTTCACTGCCTTTGGCAAAAAACGGCATTATTGCCGGCGCGATCCTGACCTGGGCAAGGGCGTTCGGTCTGTTCGGACCGCTGATGATCTTTGTCGGTTCGTTTCGGGGCAGGACCGAAGTACTTAGTACGACGATCTTTCTTGAACAATCCGTGGGCAACCTTGAACTTGCGCTGGCTGTTGCTCTGCTGTTAATATTTGTCGCGCTGATTGCGCTTCTGACGATCCGGCTGGTTGGAGGAAGGGCACTTATAAAATTATGATACGCACAGAGAACATGTCATTTTCGGTAGGTGAATTTTGCCTTGACGATTTCAATATTGAAATTGAAAGGGGGCAGTACTTCGTCATGCTCGGACCGCCCGGCTCGGGAAAGAGTATTTTCCTGGAATGTCTGTGCGGTCTTAAGTGTCCGGATTCGGGAAGAATATTTCTCGACGATAAAGATGTTACCAATGTTCAGCCCCGCGTTCGGCATATTGGGTACGTTCCGCAGGACTATGCTGTTTTTCCTCATCTTTCGGTCAGAGGCAATATAGAGTTCGGACTTAAGGCAAACGGATCTTCAAAACAAGATTCATCTGCGAAGGTGTTGGAAACTGCAAGGTTGCTGGGAATCGATCATCTGCTTGACAGAACTTCTGACGGGCTTAGCGGCGGTGAACGTCAGCGTGTGTCGCTTGCACGCGCTCTTGTGCTTGAGCCGTCAATACTTCTGCTCGATGAGCCGGTGTGCGCACTTGACGAAGCAACTCGACAATCACTGTGTGCCGA
>DAOWHR010000472.1 GCA_030641315.1 Anaerohalosphaeraceae bacterium
ATCATAATAGAATCATCATTAAGTTCAACAGCCTGATTTTCACTGCCCGAGCCTGGCGCTGGATTGCTGAGCGTCCAGGTTTGACCATGGTCTGTGCTGCGGATTAGATTACATGTACGCGACGAACTGCTCGTAAGACAATAACATGGAACGATCAAGTCACCATCGCGGGTCTGAATGCCATTGCCCGGGCCGATCTGTACAGATATCCATGCAGGGTCCTTTAATGTATCAGTTAGATCTATTGGATTGGACCATGTAACACCATCGTCAACGCTTTTGATGACATGCGTATACATTTGACGCCCTTTGTAGCTATCGGGGTCCGGTATGGCATAGTCATAGAAGCACCAGATCGTACCTGTTGTTTTGTCCACAACCATCGAAGGATCGCAAGCAGCCTGCTGGTCCGGAAAGTCAGCTATAGTTTGAATTGCCGTCCATGTATTGCCATTGTCGGTGCTGCGACGCAAATGCAGATCGATATTATTGGGAGCGTCGCCGCCGCGTTCTACTCTGGCATCACAAGCAGCCAGTATAGTGCCACTGTTGGTAACAACCATGGAAGGAATGCGATATTGGGCTACGCCGCCCTGACCTGAGATAAAAATATCCTGTTCCTCAAAAGATGGAACCTCAATGCCGAGCTTATCAAAAATCGCATCAGCCACGATTCGATGTCCCGCCGCGTTTGGATGAACGCCATCAAGAAGCAAATCGTCATAAGTCTGGCCATCGACAGCATTATAGTCAAGATACATCTGCCACACATCGATCAATTCAATGTTCTGCTCGACAGCAACCTGTCGGGCACGATTCACATAGACTTCCAATACGTCACTGCGCCATTGTTCTTTGTTGGCACCATAATGGTTGGAAGTCATCAACACAACACGTATTCCGCTGGCTTTAAACTGTTCAATAATATAGGTCAGGTTATCTTTGTAATTATGAGCGTAATCAGGTTTGCGAGGATCGGTTATATCATAAGGTATTCTGGAAGTACTGCCTGTGATAATGCCATCGGTTACAGATGCGGTGCCGCTATCTACATACGAATCATTAATGCCAAACTGCATGATAACGATATCAGGATATCTGGCAATGACATCGGGATAATGATCCAGAGCATGTTCGATATTGAATCGGCTGTTATCGATAACACTGCCTGAGTGCCGCCCTCCCCTGCCATGATTAAAAACATCGCCGGTTATTCCTGCCAGCGGCAACTCATCACGAAGGATATCTGTATAGATATACAAAGGCGAGCCATTGACGGTACGCGGTGCTGTCGTCGAATCACCAAAAGTAACGATCGTATAATCGCCCGGCGGCAATGAAGCAGAGCCATTGCTAATTAAGAACAAAACAAAAACGATCACAGCAGCATAACAATATCTTTTCATCACTTTGCTCTTTCAATTTTCCTGTTATATGTAAAATGAAGCAACGCCGATCGGTCACAATTAGAACGATCATTCAGATAAGAACCAAAATCCAAAAGCACAAGTCACCAATTACTTCAACTTTGGCGGCAAATAGAAATACGACGCTCCGCTGCCCTGATTCCTGACTGCATCGAGCGAACTGTAAGACTCAACATGTCCGTCAGAATATGCCGCATTGAGAATGATCTTTTTTGGAACATTATTGAGAAGACCCTGCTCCCACCAGAGTGTACCAATATGGATATTAAAGACCGGATCAAATTCCGGAGCCTGGCTGGCACCTTTGGACTTGTGCGCAAGCCACCATACACCACCTTCTCTGCTCCACCACCCCATAAGGTCGGCTGCCAGCAATCCATATCTGCTGCTGTCACGCGTTGGACCTACAAACTTCCATCCGGGAAGTGTGTAGCCGCCCCAGAAAAAACTGTACGAGGAACAATCGCTTATATCACTTCCCCTGTCACCGTTGTACTTTATCCACGTTTCAGGATCATCGTATTTTGCATAAAGAGCCTGGAATTTCACCTTATCGTACTTGGGCGAATTGGGACATATAAAAATCTCCACGTCAGGCAGATAGCTTCCAAGATAGTAATGTGCAGAGCCGCCGTTGTTGGCAGCAGTGGGAGGTTGTTGTGAGTGATAGTTTAAATGATTGGCCCATGTGTACAACCCACCGCCGCGAGCCAGGTGAGATGGCGGGAAAGAACCATAATTGTCAGCGGAATATGTCTGCAAACCTATTACCAGTTGGTGTAGATTTGACTTGCAAACAGTTAACTTGGCCTTTTCTTTAACCTTGCCCAACGCAGGCATTAATATCGCAAGCAGCAATGCTATTATCGATATTACAACAAGCAGTTCGATCAGGGTGAAACCAATATTTTTATTCGCAACGGTCTTCATGTTTATTCTCCCTTGAAATATGACCACTTTTCATTTTGCTTACATCCGGTAAGCAATTCAACTTCTTATTTCCACTTGGCAGGGAAATAAAATCTTGTCCCGGTCGATATTGGAACCTCAATAGTCTCTTGAGGCGTAAACACCTCAACATGACCATCCGTATAACCTGCATTCATTTTCATTTTTGTAGGTTTCATTGTCAGGTCGCCGTACAGAAAATACACCATCTCTGTATCGATATTGTTAAATACAGGGTCCTTGTCAGGTGCCGGAGAAGCTCCCTCGGCCTTGTGGGAAAGCCACCATATCTCAGCCCGGCCCCATTTGGCAAAAAGATCGCTAACAAGCAATTTGCTCTTGTCAGATGACCTTACAGGTCCCTTAAATTGCGTCCCAGGTACTGTCCAGCCGCCCCAGAGCATACAATACGATGATGTGGTGCTGATATCACTGCTGCCGCCGTTATACTTGTCCCAGACTTCCTTTTGATCGTACTTGCTGTATAACTCCTGAAATTTTTCCTCATCTATGCTGGGGGACAGGGGACAGTAGTAACTCATGACATCATCAAGATAGGAACCAAGATAATAGTGAACAGCGCCGCCATTATTGAACGATCTTGCCGGGTCAGTCTGGCTGTGGTAATTAATATGGTTGGGCCAGGTAAATAGATATGAACTCCCTTTGGCTTCAAGATGTGACGCTGGATATTTCCCGTCATTGTCAGCTGCATAAGTTGCAAGTGCTATGATCAACTGATGCTGGTTTGATTTACAGATAGTAAGTCTTGCCGCGTCTTTAACCTTGCCCAACGCAGGCATCAATATCGCAAGCAGCATCGCGATTATCGATATTACAACCAACAACTCTATTAGCGTAAAACCTTTTTTAGTACCAATATTATCCATTGTATTCTCCCTAATTACTAAAATAACTCTATCATTACTACCATTGGACCACACAATCCTGTTCATTATCCGGTGCGGTACACTCAAGCCACACCGATGCTATCTCAGTCATATCAGCAAGATCGACATAGCAGTCATGGTTAATATCACCGGCAAGGTATATCGTTCCAGCCTGACCGCAGTAATCTATATCAGCGCCTTCGTTCTGTATCACATTTTCAGCGTCAATCTCACTGAGTCGGAATCTGCTGCTGACGATGTATGGCTCAACATCAGGTTCCCAGTGTCCGTATGTTGTCGTAACGATCTTGCCGTTGGGCAGGATCTCAACGCCTGGATAAGCAGTATCGGCGCCAACGAGATTATCCTTAACACGCACACGATACTGCCCCTGGTGCAGATTGACAATATCATCATAAGTGCCGACCCAGCCGACCCAGTCACCGCTTGTTGGGCTTTCATGTGTTCTGTCACGGAATGAAATAAACAGTCTGCCGTCAGGAGTGTATTGCCCTGTATGCCTGTCACCTGTCAGCGAAGCAGGCAGTTCGATCAGGTCGGACCAGGTTTGCCCCTCATCGTCACTTAGCATCAGCAGCGAATTATATCTTCTTGTGTTTTCCCGCATCAATACAGCAAGCTGATCTCCGTCCGGAGAGCGAACTATCCCCGGCTCGCACGGCCCTGCCCAGTCGCATTCAATGACGACCTCCGGAAAACTCCATGTCAGACCGCCGTCATCAGAAAATGTTTTGTAAAGTGTGAAGGTGCTCGTCCTTGAACCACCCGCAGCAAAGAACCTGCCGTCGTCGTGGAACATCGCCATGTACCTCCCGTCCTTTAGCCTTTCCATGCACCCCATAGTTACGATCCCGCCCCAATCTCCCACAGGTGCGAAAGGTGACCATGTATTGCCGTCATCTTCCGAAACTGCCATCCTGCAAGGATACAACCCCGTAAAGACAATCAGCCGCCTCTTGCCCTGCGGATCGACAACCCTGTGGATCGTGGGAACCTCCTGTATGCCAGGACTTACCCAATTGTCCGGCCGGCCGGGGAAACCAAGTCTGTTACCCCATGTAAGCCCCCCGTCTATACTCCGTTTGATAACACACTCACCCCTTGCGTGTGATCCACGCGGATAGACCGCAAGCATCGTATAGCCGTCCTCAAGCAATACCGTTGTCGGATGTGCCAGATAAACTCCATCTTCCTTATCTACCTCTACCTGCCTGTGGAGTTGGTCCATATCCACCGTTGGAATTGTATAGCCGTTTGGCATCGCGTGTACGTGGTCGTTGTCATTTACACGAACCGTTAAGCTGCCCAGGTCGTAACCGTCAAAACGACTGTCAAAACTGCTTACCGTATGGATAACAGGATAGTTCATCAACCTGTTCCACCCCGTCTCATCAGCAGCACTGACTGTAACTGTAGCCGGGTACTGCCAGTTTACACTTGTAAACGTCACTGTTATACTGCTTGCACCGGCAGCACCAAATGTTAGCTTGTCATAGTCACCCGATACCATAATTTCGACATCACTCGTCGGCTGCTGGAGACAATGGATTTCGTATGAATCGCTTGTAGGTCCGTTCTCATCCACTGTAAGGCTATCACTGCCAACCAGAGCCAACGCAACATCATTATCGACAACAGTAACATTCAAATAGTTGGCCAAACCATCGTAGTTTGTGTCCTCACTCGATGTTGCGATAGTAATATTTGCTGTATGCACTCCCTCAGCCAATGCATCATCAACCGCTGTCACATTTACTGTCTTTGCTCCCCAGTCACTGCTGGTATACACAAGTTCGACCAAAATTTCTCCGGTATCGCCAAGAACTATCTGCCCATCGGCGCATCTTACAGTAACTACAACATCATCGCTGGGCTGTGTATCCAGGGCCATTGTAAAACTGCCGGATGTCGGACCATGTTCGCTGACTTCCAGGCCGCCGCCGTCATCGATATTTAACGGACTGTAGGGCGCATAGGCACCGGTCGGATCCCAGCGAATATAGTCTATCTCAACGGCTCCTGCCAGTTGGCTGCTCCAGGAACCGCACAATACATATTTCAACAGGCTGCTCTGCGAAAAATCATGCCCCCCTGTATGGCTGCCAAGAAATTGACCGTCGCGCCATAAATGAACTTCCTCGGAATTTGCTTCCTCAGCAAGTCTGAATATATGGAACGTGTCGTCATTATTCTCTGTGCTTGCATCTGCGGAGTCAATTGCCCATTGCGTTCTGTTTGCATGAATCTGGATTCCGCTCAATCCCCCTGCCGTCGCTTCCTGATCGTCAACTGCCAGCGATATTGCCCCCCTGCTGCCTGTCTGAGAAATGATCTTAAGCCGAACTTCATACGTCCAACCTGTCGAATGATCCAGATCAGCCTCGACAGCTTCCGTACTGATCCACATCTGATCTTGGCTGAATGTGCAGTTCAGTATTCCGTTGCTTACCGAATTAACCACCGGTGCGACGCCGAAAACGGTCCAGTCATCG
>DAOWHR010000305.1 GCA_030641315.1 Anaerohalosphaeraceae bacterium
GACCTTTTCCACAACGGAACAGGTCGAACTTAACAGGACTATCGGCTCACTGGCAAAGATATATCAATTAGGCGTTGTTCAGGTCAGGGGATGGGGTATTGTTGCCGGGCTAAACGGAACTGGCTCAAGCGAATGTGAACCACAGCTAAGAAGACAACTGATCAAACATATACAGAAAATGACCCGCAACAACGATCCGGTTGCTGCAAACATGATGTTAAACAGCAAAGACACTGCTGTTGTTGACATCATTGGAATGATCCCTGCGTTGGCTGGCAAAGGTAACCACTTTGACATTGCTATTGGAGCGATGGCAAATACACAAACAATTTCGCTGGAGGGAGGCACACTTTTCGCTTCTGACCTCAAGGAGATGGCAAGAATCGTACAATACGATCAGTATATTAAAACGGTCGCAACTGCCGAAGGTCCGGTTTTTATTAACAAGCTCAACGCCGAAAAACTTAAGCCCAGAATAGGAAGCATCATCGGGGGCGGAACTGTCTTCAAACCCGTTCGCATCGCGATATATCTTATCGAACCCAACTACTATGTAGCAAGCGAGATACGTAATAAGATCAACAAGAGATTTGGCACAAAAACCGCTCGCGCTATTTCACCAGCCGAGATAGAGATCACCATTCCATTAAAATACCGCAACTCGAAAGAAAGATTCCTTGAAATGGTCTATCAGTCATTTCTTGTCTCAAATCCACAGCTTGAACGAGACAGGATAGATATGCTTGTAAATCGTTTGCGCACGGATGAGAGCAAAATATATGCAGAACTCGCTCTCGAAGCAATAGGCAACTCAGCACTCTACAAATTAACGGCTTTACTTGGCTCCGAAGAAGCAGACATCCGTTTTCACGCGGCACGATGCGTTCTTGCGATTGGTGACCTCTCAGCCATGCCGGTGCTATTTGAATTTGCCGCGGATATCAACAGCAAATACCGGGCACAGGCAGTCGAAGCCATTGGCCTTTCCGCACCGAGATCCGAAGCGTTACGGCTTATCGAGCCTTTGTTGCAGGACAGCGATTTCGAGCTTAGAAAGGCCGCATACGAGCAATTGCTGGCTCTGAACTCAAGTTTAATATCGCGGTCACTGATATGCGATGGTTTTTTTATGGACAGTATAACCGCGCCCGGCAAAAAGATCATTTACGTCTATCGTTCATCCGCACCGCGAATCGTATTGTACGGCGATCCGATCGCATGTAAAAGAAATCTGTTTGTAACATCGCCCGACGGTCAGGTAACCATAAATTCCCAGACCGATCAACTTGGTATTAGTCTTATGAGGCAACACCCGAAATCACCGAAACTCATAGGGCCGATCAAGTCGAGTCATAGAGTTAAGGATCTGATCGGCGCACTTGGAAACTCTCCAACCTTCAAAAAAGGCCAAAGAATGAGCCCTGGCCTGGAAGTTGCTTATTCCGAAGTGATCGCTATCTTAAAAAATATGTGTGATTCAAACATTATTGAAGCTCAGTTTATCGCAGAACCGATGCCCCAAATACTCCCTGTCACAAAGACAGCAGAAGTACCGGAGACTAAATAAATATGATCATTTTCTTCACCAATGTAATTTCAATGCATCTTGACCGCAGTATTACGCAAAGCACACGGAGGGTAATATTTAATGAAGCTTGAAAAACTGACAGTAAACGGATTTAAAAGCTTTGCTGACAAAACGGAGTTTAAGTTCAACCGCAATATAACCGCTATCGTCGGACCTAACGGCTGCGGCAAAAGCAACGTTGTAGACGCCATCAAATGGGTACTTGGCAACCAAAGCCCAAAGGCCCTTAGAAGCGGACAGATGACAGACGTAATATTCAGCGGTTCCAGCAGCAGAAAGCCAAGCGGAATGAGCGAAGTCGCCTTGTCATTTTCCGGCGTTACCGGAATGGGCATGGAAAACGACGAACTTGAGATCACTCGTCGACTGTATAAAAACGGTGACAGCTCATACATGATCAACGGCAAACTTTGCAGGCTAAAAGACATCCGGGAAATGTTCATGGATACCGGCGTTGGGGTCAGCGCTTATTCGATCATTGAACAGGGCCAGATCGACCAGCTTCTGCACGCTTCAAAACAGGACAGACGAACCATCTTCGAAGAAGCTGCCGGGATCAGCAAATACAAGGCACACAAAAAGGAAGCCCTGCGAAAACTGGACCGTACCGAACAGAATCTGTTAAGACTTGCAGACATCGTATCCGAAGTGCAAAAGCAGCTAAGAAGCATCAAGCTCCAGGCAGGCAAAGCGAGAAATTATCTCGAATACAGCAAACGCCTCAAGGAACTTCGGGTAAATTATTCGCTCTCGGAATATCACAAGATCACAACGCAGACCAAAGAAAAGAACCATATCCTTGCCGAACAAAGGGATTCTTTCGGGGAAGTCGCCGCCAAGGTCGCACGCAGCGATGCTTCATTGAGCGAACTCGGCAAAGAGATAATGGAAACGGAAGTCGAGATCAACCGCTGGGACAATACGCTTGTCGCCGCCAAAAGCAAGATCGAACAGCAGGTTGATCGCATCGGATTTTTAAAGAGCAGAACAGCCGAACTCCTTGAAAGAAAAGCCAACGCCGCCGACCAGATCACCAGGCTTACCGAACAGTCCGCAGTATTTACCCACGATCTTCAACAGTGCGAAAAACAGGTCGTCGATAACGAAAGTGTATTCGAACAGAAGAACGCCCTGCGCGATGAGATGCAGGAAGTGATCGCTGAGATCAACAGAGAGTGTGCCTCGATAACAGCCGATCTCGAAGATGAAAAGTCAGGCATC
>DAOWHR010000357.1 GCA_030641315.1 Anaerohalosphaeraceae bacterium
AAAAAAATGTAATTTCAGTGATATTCTTAAACAGTTTGCTTGTTAACGGGTTTGTCGGTAAACTGCCGCTATGTTTGATCGACCAGCCGTTATGGAGTATTGTTTATGAAAAAACTATTAATAGTAGTATTGTTAGCTATAGTTGTTCTTGCAGGCTGTCAGGAATCGTCCACACAAAGACCATTGATCGGGATTACCAGCATTTACCAGGTCAACAAAGACAACGACCTGTATTCGCTTACTTCGGTGCCGTTTTCCTACGTTTGTGCTATCACCGAATCGGGCGGCACACCGATCATCCTTCCGACAGTTGATAACGATACGATGATCGCTCAATATATCGACGCCATTGACGGTCTGCTGCTTATCGGCGGCTATGACATTCCGCCTGCCGCTTACGGCCAACAACCGCATGAAACAGTTGCCGTCATGCCGAACCAGAGATTCGATTTCGAAAGCAGGCTGATCCCGGCGTGGCTCAAAACGGGCAAACCGACTCTTGGTATATGCCTTGGAATGCAGTTTACCAATGTCGCTTCAGGCGGCACACTGATCCAGGATATTCCGACATATATCGCCGGTCATGACACACACCGAGGTAAAAATGTTCATCACAAGGTAGACATTGTTAAAGGATGCAAACTGGCCGAGATTCTCGGTTCCGACAAAGCGTTCGTTTATTCCAATCACCATCAGGCCGTAGACAAACTCGGTAACGATCTCACCGTTACAGCTCACTCTGGGGATGGAGTTATCGAAGCACTCGAAAGAACAGATGGTCCTTTCGGCCTGTTCGTACAATGGCACCCTGAACTGATGGCTGACATCAAACACAGAGATGCGATCTATTCAGCATTGGTCCAGGCATGTAAATAAACATCCGAGGTGTCAACATGACAGAAACAAACAAAGGCAGAACAATTCGATGGGGCATAATCGGCACTGGTAAGATCGCAGCAAAGTTCGCTTCTGATCTTGCTTTCGTTGACAATGCTGAACTTGTCGCAATTGCTTCCAGAAATGCCGAGACAGCGAAGTCTTTCGCGAAGAAATTTTCAATTCCCAATACCTATTCATCCTATGAAGCGATCACTGCTGACCCTGATATTGATATTATTTATGTCGCTACCGTAAATACGCTCCACATGGAAAATACGCTAACTTGCCTTAACGCAGGAAAGTCGGTACTCTGCGAAAAGCCGTTTGCCCTAAACGCGGATCAGGCCCAAAAGATGATCGAAACCGCACATAAAAAGAAACTCTATCTAGCCGAAGCGATGTGGACTCGCTTTGTCCCGCTGACCGTCGAACTTCGCAGGATTATTGCCAGCGGAACAATAGGCGAGATCAAAATGCTCCATGCGGACTTTTGTTTTACAGGCCGCTGGGCACCTCAGAGCAGATTACTCAATCCTGATCTTGGAGGCGGGGCACTCCTGGATATAGGCATATATCCGGTTTCATTCGCGTCGATGCTTTTAAACTGCCAGCCGAACCGGATCGCGACACTTGCCAACATGGCCCAAACAGGTGTCGATGAACAGGCTGCCTTTATCTTTCAATATGACACAGGCGCTCTGGCGGTTCTGTCCTGTGCGATCAATGCACAAACGCACGGCCAAGCCGTGATCTCAGGCGGCAAGGGCACCATAACTGTCCATCCCCCATTCTGGCACAGCAGCAAAATGACTATCACCGCCAATGACGGCAGCGAACGAACTGTCGAAATGCCGTACCAGGGCAACGGCCTTCACTACCAGGCAGTAGAGGCCAACCGCTGCATAAACAACGGCCTTACGGAAACGCCTGCAATGCCCCAAAAAGAAACTCTGGCCATCATGAAAACTCTCGATACGATAAGAGGTCAGTGGAAACTGAAATATCCAGTCGAAAAGGATTGATACATGGAAATATTCACATCGACAACAACGCCTGAGATGACTGCCGGCAAATGGGTTATCAGCATCGGCAACTTTGACGGCTTCCACAAGGGGCACCAGGCCATTACCACAGCCATGAAAGCCGCTGCCGACCAAACCGGTGCCAACGGGACCGCAGTCCTTACCTTTGACCCGCACCCGGTAGCGATCCTGCACCCGGAAAAAGCGCCAGGCATACTTACACCTCTAAATCTGAAAGAGCATCTGATAGCAGGTGACTGCGTCGATGCAATGATCGTACTCAGGGACAGTTACGATCTTTTGAACCTGTCCCCGCAGGCTTTTATCGATGAGTTCCTTCTTAAGACGGTCACCCCGGCTGTAATCGTCGAAGGCCCCAACTTCAACTTCGGCTATGGCAGATCAGGCAGCATCGACACACTTAAAAACCTCGGCAAGGATCGTGGCTTCAGCGTTATTGTCGTTGAACCTCAGCACACAAACATTGACGGAAAAGGTGAAGTAATGTGTTCAAGCTCTGCGATTCGAAGACTCCTTGAAGACGGCTCTGTTGCATCGGCGGCAAAAATTCTCACAAGACCTTATCGGCTCATCGGAATAACGGTCAAGGGCCGCGGCATCGGTACGACGCTGGGCTTTCCGACAGCGAACATAGATCCAACGAACCAGATCGTCCCAGCCGAAGGCGTCTATGCGGGCAATGTCGCTATCGCTGACTCGGTAGATGCGGTCGCAGTTTCAACCGAAACACTGCCAGCCGTATTCAGCATTGGCAGGGCGAAAACCTTTGTCTCCGAACATCCGCTGCTTATCGAGGCACATATCCTAAAAGAGCCTGTCGGCGACCTCTACGGCAAATACCTCGCAATGGATTTCATAGAGAAGATACGGAACCAGCAAAGATTTTCGGACCATCAGGCACTGGCAATACAAATACAAAAGGACTGCGACACCGCAAAAAAACTTTTAGCGAAATAGAAGTTTCCTACTCATTTAACCACTTGAACTGGAACTCGACTTCCTCGTTTTTGCCTTCGCGTTCGTGTTCAATATTGAAGTCTATTTTAGCCGGAATATAGACCCGTTCGCCAGCGATTTGGATCCGGAATGCTTTGCCTTGTTCCAGACTATCGGCAAGCCTTCGCAGTTTGGCGACTGTCTGCATAATTGTATATTTCTTTTCAACGTCAAGCTTACTTTTCGTTTTCTTTTGAGCCATGCATTTGTTCCTGTCATTGGATGATCTGTTATCATTAAGTTATTGATACAATATAAACTGATATCACAAAACAACAAAGGAAAATACAGGTATCCAGCAAAAATAAACACTGGCAGAGCAATTGTCAATATGTTAATATAGACAGCGTGTTTAATGAAAACGACCACGCCAGCAATGAGACAACAAGAGCAGCAATAAAAAATAAACAGGAAAAAACATGGCAACAGCACAGGATTTTGATCAGGCAATAGAGCTTATTAATAAGTCCACGAACATTATTGTCACTTCGCATAATCGGCCTGACGGCGACGCTTGCGGCTGTGTTCACGCTATGTGCATGGCTCTGCGATCCCTCGGCAAGACTGCGGTACCGCTATTCCTTTCGCCGGTACCGAAGTGGTATGCTTTTCTCTTTGAAAGCGAACCTGGCATACTTGGCGAGACTTTGACTATCGATCAACTTGAAGGTTTCGATCTGGTTGTCGTAGTCGATACCAACAGCTATGTCCAGTTACCGCAACTTGGCCAATGGCTCAAAGATAGTCACCTGCCCGTCCTTGTCATCGATCATCACATCACAGGCGATGGTTTGGGAGCCGTTGAGGTCATTGATACCTCAGCCGGGGCCGCCGGCATTATAGTTTATGATCTGTTGATACATGCCGGT
>DAOWHR010000460.1 GCA_030641315.1 Anaerohalosphaeraceae bacterium
ATAAGGAGGAGTATCCGGAAGGCGATGAGGAGGCAAAGTGGGCACATCAGAGAGCGGGGACGAAGTGGAGAAGTGTGACCGATCTGCCCAGCTGGGAGAATTATATTCCGTCGAAGGGAGCAAAGACGAACAAGACGATGGTTAGCGACATGTTTTTCGCGATGAACGCTCGGACGGGTGATGTACTCTGGAAGTATGACGGCAAGGAGATGGCTAATATATCTATGACGGTTGCGGATGGGTTTGCGTTTTTGACGGATGCAGCGGTTGGGAGCGAAGAGAGGGAGTTGTCGTTTACGGAAAGGGAAAAACTGGTCGCTGACAAACGTTATGAAGTCGCGTCGAAATTTGAGGTGGATGACAAGGACAGGGATGTAAGGCGGGTTGTTTGTTTGAACGCTGTAACGGGTAAGGAAGTTTGGTCGAAGGCTGTGGACCTTACGGGGTGCTGCGGTGATACGCTTGCCAGTGCGGCCGATAACGGTGTACTATTATTGTTCGGCAGTGTGGGCAGTCATGATATGTGGCGTTTTCAGCGTGGCCAGATCGAGTATCGCAGGGTTGTTGCGATGAACGCTAAGGACGGTGAGGTACTGTGGTCGAAACCTCATAATTATATGACGAGGCCATTGATACTTGATGATATGGTTATCGTCGAACCGCGTGCGTGCGATCTTTATACAGGTGAGTTGAAGACACGGGAGCATCCGGTTACGGGTGAGGTTGTGCCCTGGGAATTTTTGCGGCCTGGGCATACGTGTTCGATGACTGCGGCATCGGCGAATTCCTTGTTCTACCGATCTTCGAGTACGGCGATGTATAACCTTGAGGAGGATCGGGGAGTGACGGTGTTTGGCGGGTATCGGCCCGGGTGTTGGCTGACGGTGATACCGGCGAGCGGACTTGTTTTAAGCCCTGAGGCGAGCAGCGGGTGTACGTGTTCGTTCCCGATAAGGTGTTCGTTCGCGCTGGTCCGTAAGCCTGAACGCGAGAAGTCTTATACGGTATTTATTACGCCGGGTGCTACGAAGCCGGTTAAGCATCTTGCGCTGAATCTTGGGGCGCCTGCGGATATGAAGGCCGATGACGGGACGGTGTGGTTCGGGTATCCGGGGCCGAAGAACGATGGCAGCAGCGACGGGCATATTCATTTTCCAAATTACGGCGTGAAGTTTAAGCTTAACGAGAAGATCATGGCTGGGATGGGATACTTCAGTTCTGACTTTAGAGGTGTAACGGTCGCTGGCACAGATAAGCCGTGGCTGTTTACTTCGGGGTGTGTGGGGCTTACAGAGATCACTATCCCCCTGCTGGATAAGGATGCAGCAGGCAATGCGAAGTATACTGTGAGGCTTGGGTTTAAGAATGACGGGATTGATAGCCGGGTGTTTGATATTAAGCTGCAGGGTAAGACTGTGGTGGAAGGTTTTAAGATTGGCAAAAGACGAAAAGGAAAGGCAACGATAAAGGAATTTGCAGGCGTTGGAGTTGAAGACGATCTTCTGATCGAACTGGTTTCGGGAACGAATAATCAAACTCCAGATAAAGCACCGATCATTAACTTTATCGAAGTTGTCAGAGAAGAAACTTTTTCGAAATTGTCAGAATAATAATTTGAATTAACCATTTGGGTTTTGGAGATTGTATGAAAAAAGCAGCATTGATTATTATCAGCATGATTATTGGTGCAGGAATTTTTGAGATTGGGCAGAGGGGTTATTATAAGTATGCCGTTTGGCGTGATATGAAAATATTTGACAACAGCACAGATCAAGATGAAGTGATTGAAGTTGTAAGAAAATTCATGTTTTCATCGTCAACAGGTGAGACGCTTGTGAGAAGTGTTTTCGGTTATGATCCTGACGGCAGGCCTGTTTCAACAAGGATGATTTGTTTAGACGCTATCGAAGCAAAACTTGAAAACCAGAATTTTTTCTGGTCGCTGTTTGAAGGGTCGCTTAATTCCAATCGTAACGTAAAACTTAGAAGCTTGGAAATAATTGATAATTCTTTGGCTGACATCCATTTGTTAGGTATACAACCACTTTTTAGAACGCTACCTAATGAGAACGATAAGGAAATACTGCTGATGAAAATCGGAGTGGTATCAAAGTATCTGTTTCTTGACAATGAGGAAATGGTCAATAAATATGATCAGGAAGGTCTTGAGAGCCTAATCAAATTTTTGAAAGAACGTCAGAAAAATCAGGGAATTGTATTTGGAAATGTCTATACTCTTGATGAGATGACGGAGGATTATCTTGAGTCAATAAAATAGCTTTTTTGAGATTTTTTTATATGTCTAAACGTGTTGATAATCCGTTGTTTGCTCAGAGTGAGCGTGATATGATCGAGGCTAATGCTCCGCTTGCGGTTCGTATGCGGCCGCGGTGTCTTGATGATTTTGCGGGTCAGGAGCATTTTATTGGGCCGGGGAAGCTTTTGAGGCGTATGCTGGATGCTGATCGGCTTACGAGTGTGATCTTTTATGGGCCGCCCGGAGTTGGTAAGACATCGCTAGCGAGGATAATCGCTGAGCATACTAAGTCAAAATTTCATTATTTATCGGCGCCAGCGGCGACTGTTAAGGATATTCGGGAGATAATCGAGGTTGCGACGAGCAGGTTGATCAATTCCAGTGCCAGAACGCTGCTTTTTCTGGATGAGATACACAGGTTTAACCGTGCGCAGCAGGATGTGCTGCTTAATGATGTTGAAAACGGGGTTTTGACGCTGATCGGGGCTACGACGGAGAATCCGTACTTTTCGGTGAATTCGCCGCTTATCAGCCGAAGTACGGTGTTTCATTTTGAGCCGTTGGGAGTTGAGGACATTATCAAAGTCCTAAAAAGAGCGATTTTTGATAGTGAGAAGGGGTTTGGCGGCTTTAATGTGACCGCTGACGAGGAGGGGCTTAAGTACCTGGCGGTGATGTGTGACGGGGACGCCAGACGGGCGCTTACGGCGCTGGAAGTAGCGGTATTATCACAAATTAAGGCCGATAATACGAAAGAAATACACATTGACACAGCAATTGCTAAAGAATCTGTACAGAAAAAGTCGATTCAATACGATAGCGACACGCATTATGATCTGGCAAGCGCGTTTCAGAAATCTATGCGCGGAAGTGACCCTGACGCAACGGTTTACTGGCTTGCAAGGATGATCGCAGGCGGTGAGGAACCGCGATTTATCGCAAGGCGTATCGTGGTTTGTGCGGCTGAGGATGTTGGAAACGCCGATCCGATGGCGACTGTACTGGCTGCGTCGGCGGTTCAGGTTGCTGAATTTGTCGGGCTGCCCGAGGCTCAGTTAGCACTGGCGCAAGCGGCGATCTATATCGCATGCGCCCCGAAGTCGAACGCGTGTACGATAGCGATATCGCAGGCACTTGCCGATGTGCGGGCAGGACGGACCATACCGGTACCAAAGCACCTGCGGGACGGTCATTACAGCGGTGCGAAAAAGCTTGGCCACGGAGAGGGATATAAGTATCCGCATAACAGCGAAAGCGGGTATGTTAAGCAGGACTATCTTGGCGACGGGATAAACAAGAAGTATTATGAGCCGAAGGAAGTCGGCAGAGAAAAAAATGTTAAGCAGTATTTGCAAAAGCTTGAGGAATATTTAAAATAGCCAAGCTTCGGTTTGGTTATTGGCAGTTGATGAATAGTAGTTATTAATTGAGGTATTGAAATATTATTGGCATACAGTAATCATGTCAATTGGCGGGTAACCGCGAAAGTTAACTTATGGATAAACAACAACTTCGCAAAGAAGTTAAGGACCGCATCGGACGGCTTACAGATACTGTGCGTGCGGCCAAGAGCAAAAAAGCCTGCAAGTATCTTATTGAAACACCCCAGTTTCAAAAGGCTTCTGTTGTAATGGTATACCTGTCAATGCCTTATGAAGTGGATACAACATCCATTATTCTACAGGCCTGGCAGCAGGAAAAGGTCGTTGCAGTCCCAAAGGTTTCGTGGCAGCAAAGACACATGATACCCGTTCAGATCAACTCACTTGAGTCGGGGCTTAGTACCGAAGAGTATGGTTTGAGAAACCCGACAACAGGTTTGCCGGTGCCTATCGAAGAGATCGATATTATTGTAACGCCGGGGCTTGCTTTCGATAAGCATGGAGGCAGGCTTGGCAGAGGCGGTTCATACTACGACAGGTTCTTCGCCAGTGAACTGCTTAGGGCACAAAAATACGGACTTTTATTCGATGAGCAGGTGGTCGAATCGGTCCCAATGACAGAACATGATAAGCCTGTGGATGTTATTGTAACCGACCAAGGCATAACCAATTGTAAATGACCCTCATGGAGGTATAACTCGTGGCAAGACGCCGATTTAAATCGCACAAAAAAGAAAGTCGTTATGGTCATAGCAGATCCCGGTCCAACAACAGCCGAAAACTGTTATTTTTTGCTCTGGCAGTGATCATTGTCGGGATCATAGGGATTCAAATGATGGGTAACGATGAAGTTGAAGAGCCAACGTCAACTCAAAATACAACGGACCCGATCATCGATGACATAATATCCGAAATTAATGAGGGCACATCTGATTCGGGACCAGATACTGATACTGCCAACGAACCTGAGGATAGCGGTGAGCCAGAAGTAAGCCCAAATCCAACACCGGCAGTTGAAGACATCGCCTTTGCTGGAGTTGATAACGCAGAAGCTGAAAAACTGATGATTGAGGCGAAGAAAGATATTGACGCGGGAAAGATCATCGCGGCCCGCGACAAGCTAAACAGCGTTCTTGAGCTGAAGATAAGCTCCGGCACGCAGCGCAGGATCAAAGCTATGATGGCGGCACTTTCAGAAAGATGGCTTTTCAGCCGTGAAATATACCCGGACGATAAGCTTTGTGAGACTTACCTTGTTCAAAGCGGTGAAGTGTTTGAGAGTATCGGTAGAAAGTATAAAGTACCCTACGAACTGCTGATGCGTATCAACAATATTAAGCTGGCTAAACTTCTTCGTCGCGATGAGAATATCAAAGTAGTCAAGGGTCCGTTCAATGTTGTTGTGCATCGCGATTCATTTACAATGGATATTTATCTGCAAAGGACGTATGTTCGCTCTTATAATATCGGGACGGGACGGGCAGGCCATGAAACTCCCATCGGCAAATGGCAGGTTAGGTCTGGGGGTAAGCTTAAGGATAAGCCTGACTGGACGGACCCGGATACCGGTATAGTGTATACTAAGTTAAGCCCGGATTATCCGCTTGGAGAGAGGTGGATCGCAATTGAAGGACTGGACGAAAAAACAAAGCTTCGGACAGGATTTGCGTTCCATGGTACAAAGGACCCTGAAAGCATCAGAAAACGTTCGTCACGCGGGTGCATAAGGCTGTACAACGGTGATGTTGTCGAACTGTACAATATGCTTGTGTCGACGCATTCAAAGGTAAATATCTTAGCGGATTAACAGACAGAGTTATGATGGGCGGTAAACGTTTATAATCAATCGATCGACAGGTCGGTTGCCGGAGAGAATTGAACTGTGAAAAGCTCAAAATCCAGGACAGTTAAGGTCTGGGCATGGTCGGTGTCGATCGGCGTGCATGTGGTGCTTTTTGCCATTTTCGCGGTGATCAGGTTTACCAATCTGGCGTCAGCGGACGTAACAGTGGCCAGGGTTACTACGGCAGCGGTTAAGAGAGCTATCGATCAACCGCCAGTCATCGCCAAGCCAAAGGTCAGGCCGCCTTCGCTAAGTTCACGTAAACCAAATAACCCTCTTGATCTTGCGACGTCAGGGCGAAAAACGATTCCTCTTTACAAGCCTTCGGCAAAGATAGCATCGAGCAGATCTGCTTCACTTTTGCCAAAGGCGACGGTTGCAGAGCCTAACGCTGATTTTTTCGGAAGTTCGTCGAACATGCGAAAAATATGTTATGTGGTAGACTGCTCCGGGTCGATGCATGGAGTGTTCAGCAACGTACGCAAGCAGCTTATAGATTCGATTAACACTTTAAAAGCGGACCAGTTCTTCTATGTGATTTTTTTCCGTGAAGATAAGCTAATAGAGTCTGGTGCCGGAAAATTCAAGAGAGCTACCGAGCGAGCCAAGAGAGAAGTTCGTGCGTTTATCGACACCGTTCAGATCGGCGGCAACACGAACGCGCTTAACGCGATCAAACGTTCTATGGAGATTACGGACATTAATTCCAATCCGACGCAGCAGATATATTTTCTTACCGACGGTTTCGATCTGAATCCGTCCGACAGCGCCGGATTCGATGATATAATAGAAAATCTTCGCAAAAAACTTGCACCTGAAGCGAGAATAAATACTATAGGTTTCTGGATACAGCCCTCGGATGAAATACTTCTTCGCAGTATCGCCGAAGCGAGTGACGGGCAGTTCGTAAATATAACCGGGAACATCTAACGATTCGTTTTGACCCTGAAAATACTAATATGTATAGCAAAGATAATCAAATGACAAGACAGCAAAGAGTGAGCGGGTTTGCCCTTGCGGCAATAGTGATGATGATCGTAATTTCTTCGACAGCGTTTGCGGAAACCGACAGTGCCGGTGTAGCTGCGACGCCTCGGACGTTCTTTTCGCAGTTCATTATCGCGGGCGGTTATATCGTGTGGCTGGTTCTTATTCCAATGTCCCTGGCGACGGTGTATCTTGTTTTCGACCTTTGCATGTCGCTTCGGAGAAAGACGCTGCTGCCGGACCACGCTGGTGCCGACATCGAGTCCATCGCTCGAACGACAACTCCTGAGAAACTGACAGAGATGCTCATGGTCAGACAGGACCTTGTCAGCCGGGTGATAGTCAGAATCATAACCAAGTCGCAGCATCTAAAGCCTGACAGGCGATATATCGATCATCTTGCGGCCGAGGCTCTAAACGAACAGGCGGTAATGCTGCTTCGCAAGATCGAATGGTGCAATATCATTGGCAATGTCGCACCTATGGTCGGCCTGTTCGGAACGGTGTTCGGGATGATAAAGGCTTTTAATGTTCTCGGTATCTCGGCAGCACAGCCAAGACCGGATATGCTTGCCGCTGCGATATCCGAAGCATTGGTGACAACGTTCTGGGGGCTGCTTATCGCGATACCATCGCTAGCGATGCATGGCGTGTTCAGGTCAAGAACAGAGGCCATGGTATCTGAGGCGGCGATCGAGATCGAAACACTTATGCAGCAGATAACGCTGCCTGGAGTAACGGTGCCCGAACGAAAAAAGACACATGTTAGTTCCGATACGGCTAAACTGAAGAGGGTAATCAGCAGAAAAATGAAAAAACCACGGGATCCGGCAAACTAATGCTTTACGATATGTACCAAAAAAAAGAACCATGTCAGTGCAATTTGACACCAATTATTGATATCGTTTTTCTGTTGATAATATTCTTTATGATAGTTTGCTCGTTTATCGCTGCTGAGAATTTCGATGTGACCGTACCAGACAGGATAAGTACCGCTCAGCATGTTGATCTTGACGGACCAAAGAGTACAACGGTATCGGTGATGATAGAAGACAACGGTAAAGTCTCATACGCCGTCGGAGCCAGGAAAATGACCGCGACAGGCGGTGATGATCTTTCAGGTGAGATCGCGGCAGCTATCGATCTGCAGCTTGCAGAGTTTGGCGAAGATGAAAAGATCGTCTCGCTTCGCATCGACAAGGATGTGCCCTACCGATGCAGCCAACATGCCCTAGCCGCCGTCAGCAGGAGCAGCGCGACTGATATTATGCTTGCTGTTATAAAGCAGCATAATCCGAAGCACATGCAGTAACTGCTGCCTGGCAACCATTTTATTGCTTTGCAAGTCACTTCCAAAGCCGATTCGAGGCATTATATTTATTGTTGATTATTGCTCGATCAGCAATTATACTCGTCATCAGTTTGATCATCAAAATAAGGGTAATTGTATGAGATTTACGAAGATGCACGGTTTGGGCAATGACTATGTTTATGTCAATTGCTTCGAAGAAACGGTTGACGACCCGGCGGCGGTTGCTGTCGCGGTTAGTGACAGGCATACGGGAATCGGTTCGGACGGGCTGATTCTGATCTGCCCGTCGGATATCGCTGATGCTAAAATGCGGATGTTCAACGCCGACGGGTCCGAGGGGCAGATGTGCGGCAATGGTATCCGCTGCGTGGCCAAGTATGCCTACGATCATGGCCGATGCAGGGCCAACCCGATGGCGATCGA
>DAOWHR010000291.1 GCA_030641315.1 Anaerohalosphaeraceae bacterium
CAGTACTCGATACTGTAATCACGTCTTTCAAAGCCTTCGGCGGTATCAACCAAAGCAGCAAAATATTCCTGTCCGACCTGAAATTCCTCGCCGGTTCCGCTGCACTGCCCAAGAGCACGTTTTATCTCCCATTCTGCCATACTATATGCTACTCCCTGAATGTTATTTTTTTATCAAAACAAAGGTAAGGGGCGATCTTTGCCGAAGTTGCCGGCCCTATACCGCTAATAATTTCAAGATCCGATGCGTTGTTAAATATTTTTCCGTCCTGTCGATACTCAACTATGCTATTTGCCCTGGATGCCCCAATACCGGGCAGTCTCACAAGGCTCTCAACCGAGGCGGTATTCGGGTTGACCGTATTGGACAGCACGATCTGACCTGGCTGGCTTTTTCTGTCAGGCATCGACAGCAAAAGAACGGTACAGATCACGGCACAGATAATTATACTGACACCCAGAGCGCGGCAAAGGGTACGCTGGCGACGATCATCCTGGCGATATTCAGCATCATTGAACACTATAGATGCCCCTTAAAGTTACTACGTCCGCAAAATGAGCTTCTGCAGCTTTGCGATGCATAAAAAAGCTTTTTTAGGCTGAAGGTCCTCAGTCAGCAGACCGCAGGAGGGGACATCACTTTTGTCGGCATCGGCAAGTGACGAATATGTTATTGAGTTGACAAAAGACTTGCCCAACGCGATCCTATAGAAATGTTCGATCCACTTGCTCTGAATGGCCTGGTCCCATTTATTATGCCAAATCCCCGAACGAATATTAGCCGAAACGAATTGGCTGGGAACGGCAACCTGGGATACATGAATCGTTTTGCCGGTGATCGAGAACTTGTCAAGCTGCGAAGATATCTGCATCATGTCCCGAACATGCATCCCAATCGCGTTTTTGCCGAACTTCATCTGCACACTCAAGGCATCAAAACCAATTCCGTTCTGGATCAGCATGTCACAATAAATAAGAGGCGGTATCGTATCTTTCTCGCGTGCATAATACTCACCCCATGGCATAACAATATCAACGATCTTGCGGCTCCTGCCGTCAGCGGCCTTGGCAGCCATGCAGGCACTGCGTGTAATTTCTATAACTTCATCGATATTAAAGCAGAAATGGTTTATTGCGTTCATACCACTGATGACCTGCCAGGCGTGAACATACCGGCAGTAACGTGTTACCATCTTGCTCACAAAATTATAAGCCGCCTCGCGTATTTCTTCAAAGCCCTTGTCTTCTGAGACAAGCCATTTGGGCAGATACTCCCTGTCAAAACACAGCAGCGGCCCTGCGCAAATAGCAAGACGCTTATTGACCAAAAGCTCGATGCATTTGTCGATCACAGAAAAATCATATTCGCCCTTCTTGCGCTCGATGTCACGCCATTTGATCGGTATGGTGACAAATCCGAACATCTCAAGGAGCCGCTTGCGGTAGTTTTCATCGTCGATCCTATCAAGATCGATGCCGCAGCCGAGACTGTGCCTGCCAAGCCCTCTGGACCGGAAACGTGCTGCAAGAAACAATTCGGAATGTTTGGCCGCAAGCCGTTCGGCAAAAATAAGAGACTTCTGGAGAGATTTATCTGCAAGTTCTGAAGCTTTTTGAGGATCGTTAATGTTTTGCAGTGCCTCGATGAAAAGTTTCTGCGACTTATGCGCCAGATCTGCAAATTCATCATCCTCCTGAAATAGCGACCATTCCTCCCGCTTAAGTGTAACCTGCATCAATCTTTCACGAGCCAGTTCGACGTTAAGATTGAACGGTTTATCACGTTCAGGCAACCGTGTCGTACTGAGCAATATCCGTCCGAAGCCGTTAACCGTCCATTGCAACGCAATCCCCGCAGTTTCAAGGCTGTTCTTCTTACACTCGATCACACCGTCTTCAAACTTGATCTTGACCGCGGTACGCAAAGGGATCGAATCCGCCCCAAACATATAAGCCGCCGCCAAACCAAGTTCGTCGATGAGCTTGCCATTTTTATATGCCTCAAATTTCACGTCTACCGGTCCTCTTATTTAATCACATCGCAGAAGCATTCCGTCAGAAAATATGCCTGCGTTAATGCATTGCCAAGACAACCTAAGGCATATTTAATTATAGTCAGGGAATTATAACAGCTGGCTTTGAAAATGCAACAAACTTTAAACCGGTTTGTCCTTAGGGCAGCATAGCCGCAACCAAAAAAGAGAAACCGCGGATTTCGCGGATTTACACGGATTAAAACCGTACAACATTGCAACAGAGGTCCCAGAGGACACAGAGGAAATGCTGCTGATTTAAAAGCTTAACGACTGAAAAACAAAGAAACTACGGATTACGCGGATTTCACGGATTAAAAGACATAAAAAGAACCGCGAATGGACACTAATTTTCACTAATAAAAAGCAACTGCAAAATATTTATCCGCGGATTTCGCAGGATTACGCGGATTCAAGAGGCTAAAGAACTTAAAAGTTGGCCCTGCGATTTTTTAAATATAAACTCCTGTAAACTAAATGATTATAATGTTGAGTTTTGAAAAACGTGCATAAAAAACAAGGAAATATAGGATAGTGTTACTGATGCAATGAAATGGAACTGACTTGCTGATATGTGGTAATTTGGTTCAAACCTGCAAAATGTCAGTCAATATAGCTTTCTGCGGTATCAGCACAAATATGCTCAAGTTCATGGCAATAAAGGGTGTTATTGGTCTCGATAAGCCCTGCTATCAGGTTTGCCTGGCCTATTATCATTTCGATAAGCTCCATCCGCAAAAGAGCCGACTGACAATTGGTCTTTTCAAGAGCGATCACAATATAGCCGCAATTAGTATGTTTTGTTGAAAGTTGACTTACTGCTACCGCAAAATCGGATATTTGTGCCAACACATGGTCACACCCGTCATCAACACGGGCAAACATCTGTTCGAGTTTTCTGCGATCGGACAGAACCTGTCTGAAACCGAAGTCATTGCTGGACCAGAACTTGCCGCTGGTTTCGTCGGCTATAGCAATGATCACCCCCTGCTCAGGAGCGATTGAGAACAATTCTTTGGCAATGTGCCCGTTCAATACGTGACTTGGTGTCGAATAAGAATCGAAAATGTTCATACTATACCCTTGAAATACAATTTGCATTACATAAGTTCTTTACATAATAGCATTTCGGCTTAATATGAACCGGACTTTGGATGGATGGAAATATTTTTTGGTTTATTTTTAAGACAATTTCACTGCCGGCCATTGAACGGCAATTACAGCCCGCCATCTGCCCCAAAAAACATGATTTTATCAATGTTTTTTACAGATTGTTGTTTTTGACAGGTCCGGCAGCAAAGGCCGACATTTTATTTTTTTGAGCCGCTACCATCCTTCTGAAAGTACCCCAGGGAAACTTAGGTCCTGGACACAATGTCGCGGTGGTATGATTTGGTGTATCATCGTGGCCGTATATGTAACTGTCAGGGATACGGTAACGCAATTGAAGAAAACTCACAAGTTTGGCCAAAGACTGCATCTGACCGCCTGTAGGCACAGTTTTTGTAAAATCTCCAATAAGACAAATACCAACACCGTCAATATTTGCCCAGTTATTGGTTGACTTGCAGTGGGCTCCAACCTTCTGATTCCTCCATCGGTATGTTACCTCGACCTGGCCGCTGCCGCTGCCCCTGCCG
>DAOWHR010000053.1 GCA_030641315.1 Anaerohalosphaeraceae bacterium
GATAGAAGCTGCATGTTGACGTTGTCATTGTTGAGTCCGGCGGTTACGGAATCGGCCATGATGTTGAAGCGGCGGATCATTTCATCAAGAACCTGCTGAGGTGAGAGGCCGAGGAGCTGGTACTCATATTGAAGGGCGGCTTGGCCGAGGGAGAGATTGTTGTTTTCGGCGAAAGTGATCATTTCTTCGGCAGAGGTAAAGAGGGGTGAGCCTTTTTGGGTGTGGTAGACGGGAGGGACGAGGATTACTTTTTGGACATTATCGAGGTTTTTGAGGGTTTCGAGGAGTTTTTCATCGGGAACAGAGTTGAAAGTGCAGGAAACCAGAGCGGAGTCGGCAATTGTTTGTATATTGGGATTATTATCTTTCATGATAACATCCCTGCGCTGGCGCTTCGGGCTACTGTTTGTTGGGTTTAATACTTCAGTTATCTGGGTAACAGCTGATTTCGGGGATAGAATGAGCAGGTGGTACTGTTTTCCTATTATTTCTACGGGAAAACCGTTGAATTTTGAGATAATGAATGTTCCACCGCCTATTGAGGCAGCGGATGCGGTTATGGAGCAGCCTGATTGTGATTTAAGGGTAACTTCAACGGCATTGGGATGGTCGGGATTTGAGAGTTTAGAGACGGAAAATTCAATATCGATCAAGTCCTTAGCGGCAATCTGAAGGGCATCTTTGAATTTTTCATCAGTCATAGAGATTCCCATTATTCCCATAGCAAATGCACGGTCGGCACCCTGCTGTGCGAATGTTTTGGCGTAAGATCCGTTGGGGTCAAATTTGAAGCTGGCGGAAAGCGGTTTTTCGGCTAAGAGTGATCTTACGGTTTGGCCAATGTGGTATGAGCCAGCGGTGTGCGAACTGGACGGTCCCCGCATTACGGGGCCAAGAACGTCATTCAGGATGCTTACGAACAATGTGATTCTCCATACAGAAATAGTCTTATTATTGCAAACAGTTCTCAGTAAAGTACTTACTCAAGGCTGGCATTGTAATCGGTAAGACTTTGCAATTCAATATTAGAGCAATTAAATTTTTAGTGCTCTAAAGATTGGCTCGATTTAGTTTGTTTTCAGGCTGAAATGATGCGTGGAAATTGCCTAAAATAGCGTTGCTTAATACTGGTACGCATGTTATATATAGCGGACTTAAGTCTATTCATTCTTCTGTATTAGCCCTTTGGGGTCATAAAGAAGCATCGAATCAAATATCAATTTAAATTGCGGAGTATTTTATGAAGCGGAAAATGGTTACAATTGACGGTAATTCGGCAGTTGCGCACGTTGCGCACGCGACGAACGAAGTTATAGCGATCTATCCTATCACGCCAAGTTCATCAATGGGCGAGGTGGCTGATGCCAAGAGCGCAGCAAACATCCCTAATATCTGGGGGACGATCCCATCAGTTACCGAAATGCAGAGCGAAGGTGGCGCGGCAGGCGCGGTTCACGGTGCTTTGTCGACCGGTGCCTTGACGACGACATTTACGGCGAGTCAGGGTCTGCTGCTTATGATCCCTAATATGTACAAGATCGCGGGGGAACTGACACCAACCGTTTTCCATGTATCGGCAAGGTCGGTGGCGTGTTCGGCTCTTAGTATTTTCGGCGACCATTCGGATGTTATGAGCTGTCGTCAGACTGGTTTTGGAATGCTTTGCAGCGCGAACATTCAGGAAGTAATGGACTTTTCTCTTATCGCTCAGCAGGCTACGCTGGCCACGCGAGTTCCGTTCCTTCACTTTTTTGACGGCTTTAGGACGAGTCACGAAATTCAGAAGGTCGAAGAACTGACTTATGACGATATGCGTGCTATGATCGACGACGATCTGGTAGCGGCTCATAAGGCAAGAGGCCTTAGTCCGGACCATCCGATGATCGGCGGTACGGCCCAGAATCCCGATGTTTACTTCCAGGGCCGTGAGACGGTCAATAAGTTTTATAACGCGGCACCGGCGATCATCCAGGAAACAATGGATAAGTTCAACAAGCTGGTTGGCAGAGAGTATCACCTGTTCGACTATATCGGCGCCCCTGACGCTGACAGAGTAATCATCATCATGGGCAGCGGTGCTGACACAATCCATGAAACGGCAGACTATCTTGCCAAGAAGGGTGAGAAGGTCGGGGCCTTGCTGGTAAGACTGTTCAGGCCTTTCAGCATCAAACATTTCATCGATGCCCTGCCTAAAACCGCTCATAA
>DAOWHR010000025.1 GCA_030641315.1 Anaerohalosphaeraceae bacterium
AAAAGCAGATCAGCAGTTTTTTATTTTCAAGTTCTTCGGCATCAATGCCATTTGTCAGCGTTTCATACATCGGTATTTTGTTGCCTTGAAGATTATCAGTGGTCGTGTGTATTCGATGAACGGTAGGGTTGCTATTCATTATGACTGTTATATTGTCGCCTCCTTTTGCATCGATAAAGCCATTATTACCAGCCCATGAAAATCCGCATTGAATCCTCAGCCAACCCTCGCACGCGCCCTCAAAATGAAACTTGCCTTCGCTGTCGGTAACGCTATGTAGATTAGGTTGGCCAAAAATATGATATATCTCACTTAGAGCCACACCTTTATGTGCCGCGACGCTGCCATCTTCATACTTGGCCACACCTGACAAAGTCATATTAGCTGCCTTTAGAACAATATCCGGCAATTCAATTATCTCGCCCATATCTTTTTCGATTTCAATTTTGTTACGATTCACTAGGCTGTACCCGTTGGCCAGGACCGATATACGATGGTTGAGGTATTTTTGTGCATATGGAACCGCTTGCAGTTCAAACTTACCGTCTTCATCTGTATAAAGATGATTGCCCAAAGGTTTTTTGCATAATACCTGCACCCGTGCCATTTTTATGGGTCTGTTGTCCTGATCTGTTACTCTACCTTTAAGCGTTGCCGCTTCGGTAAGTACTATTTTTACAGGCCCTTTGTTTTCAGTGATGTCGACTACGCCAGCCAAACCACTTTTCATATCTCTTGCTATGGCAAATCGCTTTTGTGTCATTTGTTCTGAGTACTTTATGCTGAACCTGCCGTTTCTGTCAGTTAATTTGTATTCCGGATTAAGTGCTGTGACGGACACTTCCACACCAGCTGCAACTGTTCCATCTTCATAAACCGCTTGACCGTTTACGATAGATTTTGGCTGGAACTGAGCGACAAGATTGGTGTCACTTGATCTGATGAGATATTCTCTGCCGGAATAATCATAGTCGTTATGTGTGATGCAGATATGGCATTTGCCGGGCAGCGATAATATTTTGGCAACGCCCCTGTTGTCAGTTGTGGTTGTATAAGTCAGATGCGAAACAATGCTCAGGTTTTTTTGGTTGATATTTACAGAAGCGTTTCTTACAGGCTCGTTTGTTTTGGCATTTTTAACAATTACATTTAGCGTAATGGGATTTCTCATTCGCAATTTGATATTATCAACCGTCTGTCCTGTCTTAATCTCTATTCTCGCACCGACAGTTAATTGCTGTGTCAGATCGCCATTTAATGTTGCAGCGGTTACCATGTATGTGTCGGGCGGAAGATCGCTGAAAGTGAACTTGCCGTTGTTATCTGATGAAGCTGTATATCTGTTGCCGAACCTGATTATTTCGCCGGTAGCTATGAGCTTAAGGCCTTTAATATTTCCGCCACGAGTTGAGATAACCTTACCTTTGATCCGTCCTGCCGGGTGCATTGTGATATGAATATCTTTGCAGCATGCTTTATAGTCTGCAAGTTTTTCGCACTCAAGGCCATAAGAAGTGTGTGTATAGGCTCGTCCGGGAAATTCTGCCGAGAAGCTAACCGTTGTCCAGCTGGCAAGGCAGTCGAAATTGAATCGTCCTTCGTGGTCGGTGGTAGTTGTAAATATACTGTCGGGCCATCTTAGATGTGACTGTGTCTCGGTTATTTCCATCATCGCAGAATCTTTTGGATAGGCGGTAACCTTGGCTCCGACAATCGGTTTATTATTCTCATCTGTCACGATCCCACCGGTTGAGTTTACACGATCGAGTACTATCCTTATTTCCAGTATCCTGGCAAATCTTGAAATGCCTTTCCAGCCTGCCGTGAATCCGTCTTTATGAGCGAACACAAAAATGGCGGTTTCCCGCACATCAAGCTCAAACCTGACCCGACAATTGCCATTGACATTCGTTGCAGCGGCACGGCCCAGTTGTTCGACGATAAGCTTGCCGTTTGCAAAGTTATAATCCTGTCCTCTGACAGTAACTTCGGCGTCTTTGATCGGACGCCCCTCGGTGTCGACAACGGTTACAATGCAGTCAATTTCCTCGGCAAATAATTGTGAAGTTTGCAAAATGAGGATTGCCGTTAACAGCGTCAGGATATAATTTTTCATGATTTTCCTTTCTCAGTGTATTTGATATTCTACCAGTAAGTCGCAGTTGCCAGTAACATTATTCATATAAATTGAAATATTATTGATAATTGGCCTCTGCTGCTCTATATTAATGACATGCTTAAAATAGAAAAAACATGTCTGGTGGTTGTTGATGTGCAGGGTAAGCTTGCTCAGCTTATGCATGACAGGGGGGCTTTGTTCGCGAACATTGAGATATTGATCCAGTCAGCAAATGTGCTCGAGCTTCCGATAGTTGCCTGTGAGCAGTACCCAAAGGCTCTGGGACACACAATCGCTCAACTGGCCCAGCATCTCGACGGCGTCGAACCGATAGATAAATTCTCTTTTAGCTGCGCTGGCGATGAGCGGTTTGTCAATCAGCTAAAATCGACCGGCCGCAAGCAGGTTCTGTTGTGCGGGATCGAAACACATGTCTGCGTTTATCAGACGGCGATGGACCTGCTTGCGTCAGGCTATGAAGTTCATCTGATCGTAGACGCGGTTTCCTCACGAACCGCCGAGAACAAACAGATCGCGATAGACCGGATGGCGAGCGAGGGAGTCAAAATAGCCTCAACAGAAATGGTGCTGTTCGAGTTGATGAAAACCGCAAAGCATCCGCAATTCAAACAGATCGCAAAACTGGTCAAGTAGGCCGGTTTCGACAAAACCCAAACCGACCATTGGCCGGTCTGGGTAGTTTGATCATTGTATCAACTCGTTTTGATCTCGATCTCAAGTTTAGAGTTCTTGTCAAGAATGATCTTGTCATTGAATGCGATTGTAACTTCGGCGTGTTTGGTTGTGTGACTTGCGCCGATAGTCTTTTCATTCACTTTAACCGTCAGCTTTGCTGGCTTTTTGTTTTTGGCCAGCGTCAGCTTTATCCGGTTCAGGTCGAGCGTTCCGTATTTGATGTCTATCGCTGCGGTCTGTGTGTTTGAAGACTGCTGCTGCTCATACGTCCCCCAGCCCATTGCCGCGGTAAATGCCGCGCGGAAGTTTTCCGGACTGAGCCGCGGTGCGAAAGCGATGTAGCCCTTCGGTCCGTGGTACTCATAGCCGGATGCTGCTATGTATGCGCCGTAGCTTGCCATCGCGCGTGCGTAGTGGTCCGAGCATTCTATCTCGTTGTACGGGTTGCGTTTTGACGCGTCGTATCGGTCGTGTATTGCTCTTGAAACCGCCAGTCCCTCGGTGAGCATCCCTTCGCCGATCATGTGTGCCGCGACCTGCCACTCAAACCCGGTCATGCATTCGTTGAAGTAGCCGTACTGCCAGTGTTTTTCCCAGTCGTCGCGTTTTCCTCCTTTTGGCCAGGTTGACATAACCAGTCCGCCGTCTCCTGCAAGTGCGTAGTATCGTCCCTTTTTGTAAGTATCGCGGAAGGGTCCTACGTCAGGTGCGAAGTTGTATTTCCACAGTGACCGCAGTGCGCTTTTGATGTGAGTTTCCGAGTACAGTCTGCCCAGCCCTGTCTGGAAGGCCCAGAACTGCCCGATGACCTGGTCGATGTAGCAGCCCGAATCGGTGCCGATAGCGTCAAGATGTTTTTCGTCCGGCAGTTGTATGAAATATTCACCGTTGAACAGATCGGTCGTCAGCGTCTTTGCGCCGCGTTCGATCAGTTTTCCGCATTTTTTCGCGAATTCGTCGTCGTTCATTTCCTCGGCCATGGCCCCGCCTGCTTTGAGGGCCGCAAGATAGATCGAGGTCAGCCATCCGATCTTTCCGAACCATGCCGCGTCAAGCGTGTTGGGCTGTGCGCCTTCGATGATGCCATCATCATTTTTGTCAAGATCGATCAGGTACTGAGTTGCCTTTTTGATCTTTGAGTAGTTGCGTTCGAGGAACTTGCTGTCGGCGGTCATCTGGTGTTCACGGTAGGCGCGGAGTATGTTGCCTGCCTGACCGTCGTTGGCTGAATGTCTGCCGAACTCGGCGCGGTAGTCAATCATGCCGGAATCTTCGTTGAACGCGATACCGAAGTCGATCTCATCTCGCAGATACCGTTCGAGGTCCGGGAACACCCTTGCGATTGCCTGTGCGTAGTGCCATACGTGCGTGCATGTGCCCAGACAGCAGCCTATTCCTTCCCATGCGTAGAATCTGCCGTTGGCGAAGCGGTGGCACGTTGAAGTTGCAAGTGTAGAGGTATTCGCGAACGTCCTGTCGAGCAGCCAGTAAGGCAGCGTCGAGTCGTACCATGTATCACGCCACAGCGTTGTCTGCGAGTAGAGTTTGTCGAAATTTTTGGCAATATGAAGCCCGACAGCTTTTGCCGAGTTGAATTTCGAGGCGTAGTATCGTCCGACCGGTTCCCTGAATCCCGGCAGCGACAGATTCGGGAAGTGCCATGTAATTACGAATGTAGTGATGGCGGTGCTTTGGGGCCGCAATGAGCCGCTTCGGACCAGACCGCCGGTAAGTTTTCTGCCGAACGGTGCGGTCGTATCCTTGACATCGTAGCCGCCTGCAAGTGCGGCAAATATTCCGTCTTTCGGTTGATCTGAAACAAACGACGCATAGGCGGCATGGCTGTTGGTCCGACCGAGCAGTGAAAGCGTCATCGTTCCGTAATCTTCACGCTGATCGAGTGGTTTTTGTGCGGCAGCTTCGACAGCGGTGTCGCTGAAAACGATATGGTCGATTCCGATATTGCCCCAACCGCCTGTAAAGTCGTCAATGATTTGCAGGTTCACGGTTTTGCCCTGAATGTCGCTTACGTTCCATGAGTGCAGTGCCATTGCGTTGGAGTTTTTGCCTGTTGCGGTGCGAACTGTCTTGCCGTCAATGAGAAGGTTGATGCAGGTCCTCCCTTCGTGTGCGCCGCCTCCGATGAGGAAATTGATGTAGTCACGTTCGATAGTGAACTGTTCGCTTGTCAGTGTGCCCGTATGCGCGTCGCCAGCCGGGATGTCCTCGCCTGAGCGGACGTTGTGCGTATTGACAAGTTGTTTGCCGTTCTCGTTGACCTTGCCCTGGTACCGGGGCATATTTTTTGCAGCAATCGGTTTGTCGCCGAATGCTGTGCCAGTGGATTTCCAGGGGGCGTATGTGTCTCTTTCGAAATCTTCAAAAACAATGTCTTCGCGTTTGGGTTTTGCTTTCTGCTCCTCTTTAGGCTTTGGTTCCGCTGAGCAGTTGAGGATGGTAACATCGCCGCTTTTGACGATGCGGTTGCGATGGACCGTGTCGCCTGGTGTGCCCGAGTTGATGCAGGTCGCGTTTTCCATGTATCCTGCGATGTTAAATTTTACCGTTGTTTCTGAAATGTTCCTTACGGTGTGCCGCATTATCGTTGCCGGGTACGACGAATTCTCCGAGTCCAGGGGTATAAATGGCGTAGACGCTTCCAGCGTTACTTCGACAGGGCAACCGCTGTCGCGATAGGTTACTGTGGCGGTTGGGTATTGGCCCTGGAAGGTTATATCGCTAAAGCCGGTGTGGTCGAGTGCGCGTGTCTGCATTTTGCCGTTGGCTGTTAGCTGTATCGCAAATCCCTGTTCGAACGGGTTGTTCTGCTTGGCAGGAGAGACATAGTTGGCCCCGTCTCGACAGCGGATGTTGGCGCCATTGTATTCTACTTTGCGGGGCAGTATGCCTTCGACGTATTTGTTGAAGATGTCCCACAGCCAGAGTTTGCCATCGCCGCCGAGATATACCTGGCCTGCGCAGAGGCCGCCAATCGGCATTCCAATAGTCTCCAGATCTTTGCCTCTATAGATATTTGGTTTTCCTCTTTCAAAAAGCGACCGTACCCATGCCGGGTCGAGCTTCTTGTCAGCGGGGATAAGGGTTAGGTAATCGTTTCCCTGAAAGGGGCCTGCCATAACGGGCATTCGTGACGAGACGAACAAGGCTCCGGCGGCACCAGCGGTGCTTACGGCAAGGAAATCTCTGCGTGAGATGTTCGATGTGTTGTCACAGCCGCAGCCGGACGAAGTGCCGTTATTGTTAGAAGTTTGTTTGCTGGATTTCACAGTAAGCTCCTATCCTGACTTTAACCTGTTAATAGATTTGAATACGTACAAAGGTTAAGTTACAGAGCACCATTTAGCGATATGGTATTGGCGGCGATTCTAGCAGAAGGTACAGGGCGATGCAATATGTTTTTGTCGATACTTTTGCTGAGGGGTACAATCGAACCAGATCGAACATCAGCGGATCTTGCCGACCGGGGCGATGTAGACCGTAAATTCATCCTTGCCGTCAACACCTATTATGCTGTCAACCTCATCCTGCAGATAGGCTCCGATAGCGCATGTTCCGGCTTTGATAGCTTCGACAGTGAGATAGAGGTTCTGGCAGATATGGCCGGCGTCCAGGGCGATGATCTTGTGTGAAAAAATCGCGTACCGCCATTCTGTTCGGTAGGGGATCGCGGTCCAGATAAAAGTTACCGCTGCTGTCGCGACGAATGTCTGTCCGCAGCAGGCCTGAGCAAGTTTTGTCGGTAGCGAAGGTTCGGAACGGATAGGCAGCAGTTTGTGTTCATCGGGCAGATAGCGGTACAGGCCAGGCGACAGTGAAGTGACGTTTTTGATAAGCAGATATGTCTCGACAGGGTGGCGGGAACCTGCTGACGGAACAGTGCGGAAAGATGTTACGCCGTTATCGGTTGTGCGTTTGATACCCTGCGTGCTCCAAAGAAGAAAGGACAGTTCTTCGAGACTTAGCGGTTTGTCGAGATAGCTTCTGCGGCTTGAGCGGTTGTTGATCGCGTCTATCAGCGGGACATTTCCAATGGTGAACTCCTTCGGCGATACCAGGTCGATGAGCATCGCGCCTTTTGGGTACGGTTTTTGAGTGGGCGGATGGTCAACGCCTTTTTGCTGGTCGGTCTGGGCGCCTGCAAATTTGCGCCAATCGCCCGCTTTTAGAAAGTCACGATTGGATATTGTGTCCATGGGACATGCTCCCTTTACAGTTCAAGTATCTTGGCGGCTATCTCGGCAGCGTCCCTGACCGCCTTTGAACAAGTTCTGAATTTTGCCTCGGTTGATTCTTCGGTCGGTTCCGGCGCGGCCAGCAGTTCATAGCCGATCAGATCCCTGCAGTCAATCGCGCCGCTTCTCTCCCTGAACATGCTGATCGCTTTTTCTACAAGGTCATAGTTGGCAAGTTTTTGGGTCAGGTTGGCCGCATCCGTCGTGCCGTTCCTGTATCCGATCACCATGATCGCGCCCGTAAGCGCGCCGCACACGTTGCCGGTTCGGCCCATCCCGCCTCCAAAGCCGGAGGATATCTTAAGCGCCGTGTCTCGATCAACGCCAAGTTCATCGGCAAAAGCGGCGAATACCGATTGAGCACATGAAAAACCCTGACTGTAAAGTTCAACCGCCTGTTTTGTTATCGTATCCAATTTGAATCTCCATATTTTGCGGACCCAACCGTCAAGTGCAACCGAGTCAAATCCTGTTTTGTTGTCCTGTTAAATTATCCGTTCATTATATTGAAAATTACTGATTCAATTTTCAGGGCCGATGCCATTGGGCAGGCCCTTTACTTTAGCGATGCTTTCTTTTCAGCCATTTCCTCTTGGCGAATCTGCTTGATAAACGCATCTTCGTCGAACGTCTGCTTCTTCAAGGCAGCCTTAAGTTTGGCCTTCTTCCGTCGGTCGAAAACATAACGCCTTTGGGCATCTTCCTTGCGTACATATTCAGGATCATACTCAAGGCTCAGCGTTCCATCAGGATTGGTGAATATCTTGCCAGCGACACGAGCTTGGCAGTAAGGCTCTTCTGATCGCCCTTTGTCTGGTTGGGTATCCATCTTAAGTTCGATGCGTGAATGGTACTTGCCCCCGTCGGCTTTAACATACAGGTACCACATTTCATCTTGTTTACCATGCGGAGTATTTCTTTCCGGGGTAGTTGGCGTAGCATCATGATGCCAGTAGCCCCCAATCATATCCCCTTTAAGCGTAACAGATTTTGTATATCCTTCAATGGGTGCCTCGTATAGAGCCTGATCGTTTGCAATAATACCTCCGTTCTCACCAAGATACTCAAACTTAATCTCGTATTGCAGCAAATCATCGCTGAATACGCAACTCATGTCAATAATCTTGGAATAGGGTCTCTCTTTCCCATGCCAAAAGCCATCGTCATCAATCCATTTGTCAAGTATAGCAAACTTTACAGGTTTATTGTCATTTGACTTAAAATGCCAAGCAAAGCTATTTGTGTACATGTATGCAAGTTCACCACGCTTGCGGAGATGATATATAATTGGATCGGTCTTTTCAAACTTTAATTCTTTTTCTCCAACAGCCCTACGGTGCAGATTAAAGCTATGATTTTTACGGTTCTTATCGTATGTATATTCATAGCCATATCTGTAAATATTTTCTATACTGAAGTTACTACCCTTATCTGATAGCTCAAAAAGACCTTGAGAATCAGTCTTAGGCTCCCGGATTCTTGAACTTCTCAGATACTCCGCAAACGGGTCATAATGGCCGACACTGATTTTCACAATCGCATTAGGGACTGGCTGGCCAAGATCATCGATCACTTTACCATAAAACTTGAAATTTTTATCTTCTGCTTTAGTCCCTTTGTGCCATATCAACATTTGATAATGCGAAACGCAGGAAGTCATTAGAAATAGACCGCAAATCGACAGTACTGTAATGAGCGTATTTTTTAACATTAATTGTTCTGCCTTAACTGAAATTATTTTGCGAAGTTTAATTTCGGTAGTTTGTCATTACTTTTTTTGCTGTTTCTTCCGATATTACTCCTTCGTCGAGGAGGTTCTTTACTGATTCTGCCATTAGGCACATGCCGTGTCTTTTGCCTGTTGAGATGACGGTTCTCAGCATGTACCCACCTTTGCGTCTGATGATGTTTCTTGCCGCATCGGTGGCGACAAGAACTTCGCAGGCCACACGCTGACTGTGCGCCAGTGTCGGGATAAGCTCCTGATGGATGATCCCCTGCACGGATTCAGCAAGCAGAAACCGCAGGTATCCCTCGCCGTCAGGCGGCGCATAGCTTAAAAGCCGTTCGATGATCTTGTCTATGGACAGAACGTGCAGAGTTGACAGAACCAGTATGCCGGTCTCTGCCGCGGTAAGCGCGATCTTGATCGTTTCAAAGTCCCGCATCTCGCCGATGGCTATCACGTCCGGGTCCTGACGCAGGGCCGCTCGAAGAGCCGAATGGAAGGTTTTTGTATCCGAGCCGATCTCTCGCTGGCGGACCATGCCCTTTTTGCTTTCATGGATGTACTCGATGGGGTCCTCGATCGTTATGATGTGCTTTCTGTGTGTTGTGTTAATCTCGTCGATCATCGCAGCCATCGTGGTTGTTTTGCCCTGACTGGTTGATCCTGTCAGCAGAACAAGGCCCTTTGTCTTGTTAGCAAGGAACTTAACGACTGGCGGTAGTTTCAGTTCTTTGATCGCGTATACATTGCTGTTGAGCACACGGATCGTGGCACCTACGGCTCCGTTGAAATATCCGATATTGATGCGGTATCTGCCGTTCTCCTCGGCCCACATAAGGTCGAAATCAAGTTCCTTTTCCAATATCGCCTGCTGATCGGCAGTAAGAAGTTCGTAGCAAAGATTTTTGCTCTGTTCAGCGGTCAACGCTTCTTCTCGGATGGGCAGCAGCTTGCCTCCAATGCGAAACAGGATAGGCGAACCGGCACAGATATGGATATCGGTTGCGCCTTGTTTTTTTGCGTAATCGAGCAATTTCTTTCTGCTGTCCTGAAAATTCATGGCACGCCTTTGTATTGAACAGATCAATAAACCTGTTATCCGCAATGATGCGGTTACAGAACAGGGGGAATTATATCATATACGCAATTGATTACAAGGAATTATACCGTATATATCCAGAGCAAAAGGGGTGTTAAGCGGACGTTAATTTCGGAGATACTTGCTTGTAACGGAGCGCAATGATGCCAACTCCAGCCTGAAACGGTTTATTTTGCCATTTGGGTATCCAGGTAAATTCGATAAGTGATGCCAAGTCTCACTGGATCATCCTTTGAATCATTTGAGTGTACTTCAACGACAGCCGGATACCAAAGCCCATCCACTTGCTGATATTCCGTCACTTTTCTGATCCAGGTAGAACCATTGGCCCATTCAAATATCTGCCTATGGCAGATGTAACCTTTCTCTGGATCCAAATAGCGCACGACTCTGTCCTCAATGCCTGACGGATCACTCACCTGAAAAAATTCAACACCGATAAGACCGCTCTCTTTGGAATAGTCATCCTCTATGATGGTTGCGGTTCTTAGCATTCCTGGCCAGCCCAGTTTCGTAAACATTCTTTCCGTGGAGTCAGGTTTCAGTATTGAGGCACTCCCCTCCGTCCCAAACCGCTCAGTAATAACGGCGATTTGCTTTTCGGTTGCCTTGTTGCGATAATCTTTGTATTCCTGCCATATCTTGATAAATTCCGGATCGATGCGGTTAATAACCTCGGCATCACGAGGAACACCGACATCGTATATGCTTTGCGGACCGGGATCAGGAAAATCAAATGACATCTCGCTTTTCGCCAAATGAATATCTCTAAGATTTGCAGGGTCAGGGCCAGTTCCGACATACGCCCAAACTATGTAGCCGATCAAAAATTTTGTTTCAGGATCAATATATAAGATCAATTGAGGTTCGGTTTCGGAGCCTTCCTTTTTGCCGTATTCCTGTATCTGAACGTCACGCCCTCTATAAATACCATGGCTAACCACCGCCTTTTCCCCAGAATGTTCTATCCCTTGCTGCAACAGCTTTAAGTGATATTGAGGCCTGTTTAACGCTTCTTTTACCGCTTTAGGATCATTTATCGGCAGACCGCTTCGAAGAGTTGCAGCATATTCAATACTTATCGTATTCTTCTGGGGATCGTAAATATAAGACTTACATTCATTTAGATCGGTATAAGTCACTTTTCCGTTATATTTATCAATTTCGATGTCATCTTCAAGACACACCCACCACTCTGAAACATTATCTCCATTGTCCAAATAAGAATATACCCAGCCCTGATGATTCATGGCCTCGATCATCTAGGCAAAAGCAATGCCCGAACCGTCCGGCTGAATATCGAACACCTGCACACCAACAATTATCGTCGCAAGAATCACCACCACTACAGCAAACTTCGTCATTTTACTTCTCATAATTATTCTCCATACACCCAGCTGTTCTGGCTGAGCGTTTAATGTTTGTTCCATTGCCTTTGATGCTTCGGATAGTATCCGACTGCGCAACTCAGGGTTGGATTTTAGAATTATTTGCTTGATCCTCTTTTTTATGTCCTCTGCTCTGGTCATTTTTCTTTCTCGCTATTCAATATTGACCGCAGTTTATCGATTCCATATCGGTACCGTGCCTGTGCCGTAGTTACAGATATTTCCTGCAACGCGGCGATCTGTCGAAACTTCATACCGGCCTTAATCTTGAGCACCACAACTTCCCGCTGCTCAAAGGGGAGTTGTCCAAGAGCATCCGTTAAACGTAACGACTGTTCCTGCAGGAGTATTACGCTATCAGGCCCAGCCGAACAGGACTCAAGCATTTGAGCATCGTCCAGACTCACCGGCCTGCGACCTCGTTTACGCATGTGGTCGCGCGATCGGTTAATCACGCTTTTAGCAAGATAGGCCTTTAAGCTCCCGCGTATGCGAAAACTCGTAACCGACTTTGCGAAACGCACAAACACATCGTGCAATACATCCTCAGCCAAAGCATGGTCATTTAAAAGAGCGGTTGCTAACGAAAGCAGATAATCCGCATATTTGTCATAAATAGCGGCAAGTGCCTCCGTATTTCCACGCTTAAACTTAAGTTTCAACAGTTCATCTTCGAGCATATGCTTCCAGTTTGACTAGTCAGAATGATCATTTCCTATAATAATCACGTTCGTATGGTATGTTTTAATATAAACAAAATGAAATATTTTACAGATTCCAAGCAGCCTTTTACCAATGCGAAACAAGAGAGGTGGCCAGATACGGGTGAAATTGTAGCATATTAGCGCACTATTACAAAGAATTGAATTCTGTCAGATGAGGGCAGGATTTGCAGAAGTTGCGCCCTGCTTAGAGCACAGGCGACAGTTTGGTACTAATAATCGTGGATGATCAACTAATTAGTAAATGATGGCTGTGACTTCCTGGATGGTTGCTATGACTGCCTGGATGTCTGTCGGGTCGGTAATGACGGCGTCAAAACCTTTGTTGATCAAAGCTGACACCTCATTATCCTTGAGTTTTTCTGCGATGGCAACAACTTTTATGCTGATCAGGTCCTCATTTGCCCTTGTATTTTTGCATACCTGCCATGCGTCGATGTTCTGTGCCATGAGATTGATCAGTATTACGTGGGGCAGCGATTTCTGCGCTATCAGGCCAGCATCGAAACTGTTTGATGCAGTGTAAACTTCAAAATTACGCTGTTGAGTCAGGCCCTGCGGCAGTGTTTGGGACAGTTCGGAGTCGGTATCTATCAATAGTATCCTCATTTTGCCTATCTCGATCGCATCGGTCGGCATGTCATGTATCTTCATAAATCTGACAAGTTCGCAGGCCGGTATTCTACGATCCCTCGATCCTGGAATGCGGTATCCCTTCAGCTGACCCGAATCGAACCACTTTGTGACGGTTCTCGGGGCGACATTGCATATATGTGCGACCTGGCCGGTCGTTAATACATCTTTTTTATTCTGCATTTTATTTCCTCTTAAAAATTTCGGCCAACACAGAACTTCCTGCCTTTGATCTGTTTAGGCTCACGTATTGAGAAATCGGATGATCTGCGGACAAGAGTAAGGAACTTTCTGAAAATACGGTTTATTGAGCCTTGAGACGGTGTTTGGGTTAATATTAGTCCGATAATGCGCAATTTTGGCATTTGTGAAAGAATGCAGAATGTACAATCTTTAATAGGTGTTGTAGGTGTATTAAGTTGCTGAACGCGTGCTTTGATAGCGATAATAGTGTCTGGAAGGGGGCAGAAAATAAAAAAGAAATCAAAAACCTTCCATATAGTGCTAATTTGTCTTGACGAAATACCTGATAAATTCATATCATGGTGTGTTAAGGTTCTTTATATGTGAACCTGTGTGCGGGCTGCATCTTGTTTGTTGATATAAAATCACAGGAAGCAGCAGGGTATGTTCTGTTTTCAGGACATATCGCAGTAAGGTTGTAAGAACGCCGGCTTTGTGACGGAAAGGGCGAAAGGCTTATTGCCAAGTCCGGATTTTCCTAGCGGTTGGCGAATTTGGTGTTTGTGAATATCTAAATAGAACTTCAAAAGGCGTTTAAGAGGAATTTTAGCGAATGAATACGGTCCCGGTTAGATTGTTTTTGACTAACCATAGCTTGGGCGGGCACTTAGAAGTGCTGCGCTGTCCGAGCGATATGTCGCTGCGCCTATAATTATAGATAACACTGTCCAATACCATTTCTTCACCTGACACTGCTGATCAACCCTGTGTATGCCTGCGCGGGCACATTTTACATAATCTGCACAGGCAGGGCTTCTACGGAAAGGTTAGGAAATGGAAATAATGATAATTGCTGAAATTACGAGTGCTTTAATTACGGGGGTAATAGCTCTTGTCGCAGGAGCGGCGGGAACATATGTTATTGTCAGGGTTTCTTCCAAAAACAAGGCTGACAGCGCAGAAAATGAGATCCGTGTCAAACTCGAAGCGGCAAACCGGGAAGCGGATAACATCCTAAAGGCCGCAAAACTTGACGCTGCCGAAGCTGTTATACAGAAAAAAGAAGAATTCACCGCAGAGATGAACCAGTCGCAGAACCAGCTGCGGGATAAGGAACGCCGCCTGACTAAGCGTGAGGACACTCTTGACAGAGAAACCGATTTGCTCAGACAAAGTGAAAAACAACTCAAAGAATCCGAGAAAGATTTAGTCCGGAAGAAGGAAAATCTGGATGTCAAAAACAAAGATCTAAGCTCGGTCATTACCCAGCAAAAGAATCAGTTGTTGAAGATATCCTCAATGGATGTCCAGTCAGCCAAAGAACTTCTGCTCAAACGCCTCGAAGATGAGTGCGAGCATGAGATGAACTCAGTAGTCCTGCGGAAATCTGAAGAGACCAAAGAGATCGCCGAAGAAAAGGGCCGTGAGATCATCAGCACGGCTATCCAGCGTTATGCCGCCGAACAGACATGCGAGGTCAGTGTTTCCATGGTAGATATTCCAAGCGATGACATGAAGGGAAGGGTTATCGGCAGGGAAGGGCGTAATATCCGGGCGTTTGAAAAGGCTACCGGTGTTGACGTTATCGTCGATGATACTCCGGGTATCATTATAGTGAGCGGCTTTAATCCGCTTCGCCGCGAGATCGCCCGCCAGAGTATGGCAAAGCTGATCCAGGACGGCAGGATCCATCCGTCACGCATCGAAGAACTTGTTGTCCAGACGTCAAAAGAGGTCAATCAGAAGGTCCTGCAGATCGGCAAAGCGGCCGCTGTCGAAGTCGATGTACACGGTCTTAACAACAAGGTGCTGACCATGCTCGGATCGCTGAATTACAGAACCAGCTTCGGCCAGAATGTGCTCAGGCACAGTGTTGAGGTGGCGTTTCTGGGACAGGTTATGGCTGACGAACTCGGGCTTGACGGTTCGGTGGCACGCAGGGCAGGGCTGCTGCACGATATAGGCAAAGCAATGGATCGGGAGAC
>DAOWHR010000397.1 GCA_030641315.1 Anaerohalosphaeraceae bacterium
AGTGCATTCCATCGAATGATTGTCATCCCAAACTTGATTTGGGGCCAGAATCCAGACTACACGTAAACAATGCTCTTACGCAAACACACAATAAATCCCTGTGCGTAATAACTCCCAAACACATGCAAACTTAAACACGGCCCAATATCTTAACTACTGACTACTAACTACTGCTGTCCTAATCGCTCGTATCAAGAATACTCATAAACGCCTTCTGCGGAATCTGCACCGACCCGACGCTCTTCATGCGTTTCTTGCCTTCCTTCTGTTTCTTGAGCACCTTCATCTTACGCGTAACATCACCGCCGTACAGCTTCGACGTAACATCCTTACGGAACGCTTTGATCGTTTCCCGCGCGATGATCTTTCCCCCGATAGCAACTTGTAAAGGTATCTCGAACTGATGCCTCGGTATCGCCCGCCTCAGTTTGATGATCAGCTTTCTACCCCTCGCCTCGGCATTGCTCCTATGCACAATGATCGACAGCGCATCGACCGCAACCTTGTTGATCAGAATATCGATTCTGACCAGGTTACTCTTTTCAAATCCCATAAACTCATAGTCCATTGTCGCGTAACCCCGGCTGATACCTTTCAGCAGATCGTAAAAATCATAAACGATCTCAGCAAGCGGCGCCTTATACTCCATCATCACCCTGGTTGTGCTCAGGTAGTCCGTCTTGATCAGCTGACACCGCCTCGACTCGGTCAGCTTCATTATCCCGCCGATAGAATCCGTCCCCGTAATGATCTCCAGCTTCACGAAAGGCTCGCGAAGCTCTTCGATATGACTCGGGTCAGGCAGCACACTCGGCGAATCGATCCGCTTAACCGCACCGTCCTTCGTCAAAACTTCATAGCTAACCGTCGGTGCCGTCTGAACAACATCGATATTGTGTTCCCGCTCAAGCCTTTCCTGAACGATCTCCATGTGCAGCAGACCCAGGAACCCGCACCGAAAACCAAATCCAAGTGCCGGGCTGCTCTGAGGAATGAACGTAAAGCTCGAATCGTTCATCACCAGCTTATCGAACGCCGCACGAAGCTGAGGATAGTCCGTATTGGTACCCGGATAAAAATCAGAGAACACCATCTGCATCGGCGGCTCATAGCCCGGCAAAGGCTTCTTCGCCGGATGCAGATCGTCAGTCACCGTATCGCCGATCGTAACATCCGCAAGCTGCTTAATGTTAGCGATAAGATACCCAACCTCGCCCGTGCAAAGCTCGTCAACCGCTGTCATCTGCGGCCTGAACTTGCCAAGCTCTGTGATCGTAAATGTCCTGCCCGTTCCCATGAACCGAATTTTCTGTCGAACCTTCAGCGAACCGGCGAACATACGCACATAACAGATAACGCCCCGGTACTCGTCATAATGGCTGTCAAATATCAAAGCCGCAGGCTCTTCATCACTGCGGTCTTCCGGCCCCGGCAATAGCTCGACAACCGCGTCAAGCAGTTCCTCAACTCCGATACCGCTTTTGGCGCTGATATGAAAACACTCGTTGCCCCGTATCCCAAGCACATGCTCGATCTCTTCGGCAACCACATCAGGCTGTGCGGCAGGCAGATCGACCTTGTTGATCACTCCCATTATCTCCGCACCGGTCCCGACCGCCAGATAAGCGTTCGCAACCGTCTGCGCCTCGACGCCCTGCGTAGCGTCAACCACCAAAAGTGCCCCCTCGCACGCCGCAAGCGCACGCGAAACCTCATAATGAAAATCAACGTGCCCCGGCGTATCGATCAGGTTCAGCATATAATCCTGACCTTCGTAAGTATGCTGCATAGTAACCGCCGAAGCCTTGATCGTAATCCCACGCTCACGCTCAAGCTCCATACTGTCCAATAGCTGTTCCTTTGCCTCACGAGCCGTAACCGCGCCCGTAAGCTCAAGCATACGGTCAGCAAGCGTACTCTTACCGTGATCGATATGAGCGATTATTGAAAAATTGCGTATATTCTTAACATTCATATATTTTAGTGTTCCGTCCAAACAATGGTATCTCTGAAAAGCCAGGTATTATAACAAGGGGCCGCCAGAAACACAATACGCATGTTCAAACCAAATTTTCCAGCCGTATGAGAATTATTACTAATACCTCAAAGTTGTAGTCAGGCCAAACAAAACATTGATCACTTATCAGTATCCATAGGGACATAATGTCCAAACTGCAATAGAAAACATAACATCAGAGGCCCGACAGTTAAGAAGATCGTAAGTTTTTCACTCGAACGAACAGCAGCCCGAAGCGCGAGCGCAGGGACAGGAAATCGCAATATTGTGATAAAATGCAATTGGCAAACATCCGCTAAAAGGAAGTTTTTTTTCGGATCAAACTCAAAAAGCCCATATTCCATACAACCTTTGAGGCGATATTTAGCGAGCATCCCCTTATTCGATCAGAATGCACGCCGGATCGGAATCGTCCACATTGCAGTCAACCAGCCAGTTCGCCGCCATCAAAGCAAAGTCAACGAGATTTACTTTGCAGTCATAGTTCAGATCGCCAATGATGAAATAATCACACAGCCGGACCGAACCGATAGCTCCGACAGCATCGATATCCGCACCTACAGTAGTACCCGTCGAAGCTCCCTCATAGTAGTCGTCGATCAACTGTACCGCATCAAACTTAAGCTCTCCCGCAGCGTAACCTGGAAAATATGCGTCAATATCGATTGAAGAGGTTGAGCCGAAAACCTTGCCGACCTCATAATATCCATCGTGTCCGTCCCCCAATAAAGCCGCTGTCGCAGCGGTAGGGCGGATCGACACATAAGTGTCTTCAACGTCAGTGCCGACCTCAAAAACATGAAGGTCGTCGTTATCGTTTCCGGAATTGATGAGCAGATTATTAGTGAATTTCAATTCGATCTTACCGCCTCTGCCAAGACATCCGTACATGTAGTTGCCGGAAACATAGTCAGGTATCCCTAATGCATTAGCGGGATTCGTCCCTTTGGTCGGCGCCGGTCCTCCGCTGAACATAGGGTCATAAGAAATAACCTCATCGGCAAAACTCACCGGCCCGTTCGGAAACTCAATGCCTCTGTACGTTTCCCCAAGACAGATATTTACTGCCCCGGACATAATGATAATACTAAGAATTGCTTTCGTGTGATTTTTCATTTTACCTCTCCTTCACTGATCAAGACATAATAAAAAACAGGTCCGATAATGAACTACGGTATGGCATTGTACGTGGCGGCTTTGCATAATTCAAGGAAATTATTCAAAACCAACCCTTAATAATGACCCCGTATTTCCCCATTAAATCCGTGCAAAAAAGTTGTAATAAGATACCAACGATTCCGAACGGGTGTGTATAAGGATTTCTGAGGTAAACTGGGCATGGAATAGAATTTTCTTGACTCGGCGATGGGCTTTTGGGTAAAATCATGGTGTGTTAGGAGAGAATCTCCTTTTTTAACCGTTTAAATGTGAAATTCCAGCTGTTATACTGTCACTTGACAATAAACCATATGATTGCTTGTTAGCACTAAAATGATTAAAGGAGTTTAACGAATGGCTAAAAAGAAAACTTTAAAAACTTCCACAGAGCATGATACGAAATTGAAGCAATTTGATTGTGTCAAACAGATTGCTCCAGCTAAAGACAACACGTATACCGGCAAGAAATGTGGTATCAATGTTTGTGCAAAAGCAGCAATTGCATATTATATTGCAGATCAACTCATACCTGATGCTGGAAACATATTCTTCGACGCTGGCAGTACACTGACCATGGCCGCTCGTGCTGCTTTTATATGTGCAAATGAAAAAGGACACAGCCTTATGGTAACAACTAACAATATGGATATATCAGAAGACTTTCTATCAAAAAAGAAACCTTACTCGCCCGATTCCAACAAATGTGACATAAGCCTGCAATTGACAGGGGGCAAACATGATCGTCAGCACCACGCCTTATTTGGATTATTAGCAGCATCTACACTCGAAAATGTATATCCAGAGGCTATTTTTATGGGTGTCACTGGTTTTAGATTCGAGGAAGGGCTTTTCTATCATGGTGCTAATGAGGAACAATCAATAAAAACAGCATTATACTCCAAAGAGGTGTGTCGTCGAATCCTGGTATTTGATCACTCGAAAATGGGCAAGCGAGACGTGTTTTTGTGCAAAAACCTGGATTTAAAGGCGATAGAGGGGCTTTGTAAGAATAGTGCTCAAAAAACAATAATTGTTACATCTCGCCCAGATGGAGACAGTACCAGTCCTGAAGTGCAGGAATTTGAAAAATCCCTGGAAGTACTCAACGAAAGTCAATTATTGGTCAAATTGCGCAAGGAGGGCAAATTGGAAGCAGTTGTAGTTCGATTGATGCATAAAAAACCTTATTATGAGGTGGTGAAAAAAATTGGCCTCTTGCCATAGTGAAAAATCTCAGTAAATTTATGCCTAACTCTACAATATTGAAAGATAGTACAATTGTTGATTCTGCGATAACATCAGGTGTGTTATTGAAGAATGAGAAGGAAATACTTGCACTGCCTGATGAGTCGACAGTGACCGGCAAAACTGCGCAGGTAACATTGCGATTGCTCGATAAAGGTATTTTGCCGTTGGTAGCTAATGAAGTCATTTTCGAAATTACCCAACATTCAAGTCCTTGCGATTGGCTCCATTTTATTATTGATGACCAGTTTAGAGAGCATCGAATGCACCAGATTCGCGTTGCGCTAATCGCACAATGGCTTATTGATAGCAACACTATCATTCTACCTAAAGGCATAGATAAAACCGCAATATCTGCGTTATCCTGGGCGACTTGTATTTGCCATGATCATGGCTATGCACTCGCACGTGTTGCGAAATCGGTTCCTGATTTAGTTCAGCGAGGACTATGTGGAACAGAGGAAGATAGAGAAATGCGTTTTGATCATCTTTGTGATTTTTTCAAAGGCCTTTTTTCTAAGTCTCTTATTAAGTCAATACTTGAGCTGGTTGGAAATACTACTGATGTCAGCGAGTGCATCCAACAACATCTTGGTAATGCCATAGAACAAACAACATTGAAAGAAATCGTAGACAAAATACCTTCCAATCATGGTGTTTGGTCCGCTGTAAATATTTCCAGGCTATTTACC
>DAOWHR010000225.1 GCA_030641315.1 Anaerohalosphaeraceae bacterium
GGTGGGCCGATTTCGGGTGTTACGGGAGTCAGTTCTCTGATAAGGCGAAGAGTGAAGGGCTGGCGGGCGAGGGGATGAAGTTTACGGATGGGTATGCGGCGTGTGCGGTTTGTTCGCCTACGCGGGCGGCGCTTATGAGCGGTAAGCATCCGGCGAGGCTGCATATCACGGACTGGATACCTGGTAACCGGAGCAGGAAGAAGCTTGATCAGATGGATTTTGTTCAGCAGATGCCACTAACGGAGTTTACTATCGCAGAAGCTATGAAGGAGGCTGGGTACGCGACGGGGTTTGTTGGGAAGTGGCATTTGGGCGGGAAGGATTACTATCCGGATAAGCAGGGATTCGATGTTAATATCGCGGGGAACCATAGCGGCGGTCCTAAAGGGGGATACTATAGTCCGCATAATATGGAGAACCTGGTGGATGGGCCGGACGGTGAGTATCTGCCCGAACGTTTGGCGAATGAGGCGATGGGATTTATAGAGGCGAACAAGGATAAGCCGTTCTATTTGCAGCTTAGCCATTATACGGTGCATTCGCCTGTGCAGGCTAAGAAGGAGTTGCTTGCGAAGTACCAGGCGAAAAAGGCTGCGATGAAAAAGCCAGCGGGCCAAGAGTATGTCGATGAAGGAACGTACGCATGGAACAAGGAGTATCAGGATAACGCGGCGTTCGGGACGATGGTCGAGGCGATGGATGAGAATGTGGGCAGAGTGCTGGGCAAGGTGAAGGAGCTTGGGCTGGAGGATAATACGATTGTGATCTTCGCGTCGGATAACGGCGGGCAGTCGATACTGCCATCGAAGCGGGCGTGGGGATCGAACCGGCCGCTGCGAGGCGGGAAGGGATGGCACTATGAGGGCGGAATCCGTGTTGCGACGATCGTGAAGTGGCCTGGTGTTGTCAGTGCCGGTGGTGTTTGTAATGAGCCGATGATGACGATGGATTTTTATCCGACGATGCTTGAGATGGCGGGGTTGAAGGCGAAACCGCAGCAGCATGTTGACGGGCTGAGTCTTGTGGGTGTGCTAAAGCAAAAGAGCAGGCTGAACCGTGAGGCTTTGTATTGGCACTATCCGCATTATCATGGTTCGGGGCATCGGCCCAGCGGTGCAATTCGTGCGGGCAGGTGGAAGCTGATCGAGTTCTTTGAGGATATGCGGGTTGAGCTTTATGATCTTCAAAGTGACATTGGCGAGAGCAAGGATCTTTCAAAAACGAACCCTGCCAAGGCGAAGGAACTTACGGATATGCTGCATAAGTGGCGTGCGGAAGTTGGTGCGGATATGCCGAAGCCGAATCCGAAATGGAAGGGATGATGCTGTAGTTAGTAGTTAAGATATTTAGATTTGTTGCTGATGGTGAGCAGTTGGAGTTATTGTCCCTGCGCTGGCGCTTCGGGCTGCTGTGAGGGAATGTGATGCCGTGAGGTTTTTTAATACTAATTGTGAAATGATCTAATTAGGAAAAGTGGTATGTGTTTGAGTCGCAGAGATTTTTTTAAGGTTGCAGGTGTTAGTGTTGGTGCGGTTGTTGCAGGGTGCGGAATGGTTGACGGGAATTTATCGAGTAAACCGAAGCAAAGGCCGAACATTATTTTTCTTTTGACTGACGATCAGCGGGATAATAGTTTGGGGATCATGGGGCATCCGTGGGTGAAGACGCCTAACCTGGATAGGCTGGTGAGAAACGGTGTTCGTTTCAGTAATGCTTATATCGCCGAGCCGGTTTGCAGTCCCAGCCGGGTGTCATTCTTTACGGGGATGCATGAAAGAGTGCATGGGGTGGGCTTCACTTCGTCGTATAAACTCAACGAGGATCAATGGTCAAAATCATATCCGGCGATTTTGAGGGGCAGCGGTTATTATACCGGATTCATCGGTAAGTTCGGCTTGGAGTATTATACTTTCAGGGGTGATGCTGGGAAGAAGTTTGACTACTATAGAGGGCATGACGGCTGGGCGAAGTTTTTTCCGAAGACGGCGGGCAACTGCAAAGAGTACTGGGACAGTGAAGAAGAAATTATTACGCCGGTGATGGGTGAGAGTATTAAGCGTTTTCTGGATACCGCTCCAAAGGACAAACCGTTTAATTTGTCGGTTAGTTTTTCGATCCCGCATGGCAGCCAGACGGGCAGTATGCACAAGTGGAGCGAGGCGGCAAACAAAAATCCTAAATTAACGGACCATCCTGTGTACGGCGATCTTTACCGGGATATTAACGTGCCGATCCCTGAGGATACGGGTACGGACCCATATAGATTTATTCCGAAAAAAGTTATGGATCAGGACAAGGGAAGAAGAACCAGGACCTACACATACGATTATACCAAAGAGCAATGCTATGAGCATCATATCCGCTATTATCAGCAGATAACCGGGCTGGATAAGATAGTGGGTGAGATGATGGAAGCGTTGAAGGCAAAGGGGCTGGATGAGAACACGGTTATTATTTTCGGCAGCGATCATGGATTGCTTATGGGTGAATACGGCATGGGCGGCAAGGCGCTGCTTTACGATCTGGCGTCGAAGTTTCCGTGCTTTGTTTACGATCCTCGGTTGCCGAAGAAGCGGCGGGGAAAGACGGTTGACAAGCTGGTATCGAGCCTGGACGTAACGAGCACGATCGTCGATTATGGCGGTGTTGAGCAGCCTGGCGAAATGCAGGGGCAAAGCCTGCGTTCCCTGGTACTTGGCAAGTCGGTTCGATGGCGGGATGAGTTGTTTCTTGAAAGCTTGTTTACGGGGAGGGATACGCCGTTTGCAGAAGGCATACGGAAGGGAAAGTGGAAATATATCCGTATGTTTGACGGGATTGCTCCCTATAAAGAAAAACATGTTGATTTCAAGAACAGGAAGCCGGATTTTGAACAACTTTTCGATCTGTCACAGGACGGTGAAGAGAAGAATAATCTGATCGCGGAGCTTGAAGGAAGTGAAACACTGAATGCTTTGCGTAATCGGTGTGCGGTGCTTTCCGATGAGTTGAACAGGCAGCGAGAAGAATATACGAAGACGCATGAGGTGACTGCAAGGTAACACCCTTTGGGGTGGTAATATTTAAATCTACTTTAATTAGGATATAACAGTATGAAACTCGATCGCAGAGAATTTTTGAAGGTTGCAGGTGTCAGTGCTGGTGTTGTTGTTTCGGGGTGCGGGTCGCTGCCTATGAAGACATCGAAACGACGCAAGCCTAATATTATTTATGTTATGCTGGACGAGTGGGGATATTTTGAGATGAGCGGGCTGGGTAACGATAAGCTGCTGACACCGAATATCGACAAGATGATGGGCGAGGGGATGCGGTTTACGCAGATGCTGGCAGGCGGGAGTGTTTGCGCGCCGACGCGGAGCGTGCTGATGACGGGGAAGCACGGCGGACATACTACGGTGCGTGCGAACGGCGGGGGTGAGGCGCTGCGGACAGAGGATGTTACGGTTGCGGAGGTTCTTAAGGACGCAGGGTACGCAACCGGCGGATTCGGTAAGTGGGGGCTTGGGGACAGAGGGACGACGGGTGTGCCGGAGAAGCACGGGTTCGATCTGTTCTATGGGTACTATCATCAGGTTCATGCGCATACTTATTATCCGAAGTATCTGCTGCGGAACGGTGAGAAGGAATACCTGCCGGGAAATACGGGGGACTATTACGAGGGTGAGAGTTTTTCGCAGTACCGGATATTCGATGAGGCGAAGAAGTTTATCCGGTCGAACGCGGACAGAGAGTTTTTCTGTTATTGTCCGTGGATAATGCCGCATGGTCTTTGGGGGATACCTGAGGATGATGAGTCGTGGCAGCTGTTTAAGGATAAGGACTGGGTAGCTGGGCAGCGCAGACCACAGGATGCGAAGATCTATGCGGCAATGATGCATATGGCGGATCGGTTTGTCGGTGAGATATTCGCGATGCTCAAGGAGCTTGGGATCGATGATGATACTATCGTGTTTGTTTGCGGTGATAACGGTGGGCAACCGTACTTTAACAGAGGTGATCCGAGTAAGAGGCTGACAGGGAAGGCGCCTTATCCGCATGGATTCTTTGCGCCGAATCTGAACCCTGCAAACGGTGAGAGGTTCCGCGGGGGCAAGGGCAACTTTTATGAGGGTGGACTTCGGATACCGTTTATTGTTCGGTGGCCTGGGATGATCGAAGACGGAAGCACGAGCGATCATCTGGGATATTTCCCGGACATTATGCCAACTCTTGCTGAATTGGCTGGGGTCGATGCGCCGGTCAATGACGGGATATCGATATTGCCGACGCTTACGGGGAAGGGGAAGCAGAAGGAGCATGGGTATCTGTACTGGGAGATGGGAGAGCAGGCAGCGGTGCGGATGGGGAATTATAAAGCTGTGCGGAACAAGATGAAATATGGGTTTGCTCTTTATGACCTTGACAAAGATATTGAGGAACAAAACGATATTGCCAGTGAGAAGCCCGAAGTACTTTCATGGATGAAAACATTTGCGGAAGAAGCGCATACGGAAAATATTAAGGGCGGGTATCTGCCTGGCGGCAAGGAGTTGGGTTTTCATGGGCATAACGCGGATTAGGTATTAATTGTCACAATGACGGTTATTGAATCATGAATTTTTGGTATTGGCAGATGAATTGAAACGGTGATGATCGGAAAAAAATTCCGGACACCGTTTCGTCATCTGGAATGCGTTTAAGATGAGAATAACAAAAAAATGTAACAGACACTTTTAATTATTCCACAAAGGAGATATTATGAAATCAATCGATATCAAATCAATGATCATTGGAGTCCTGCTCACATTGACTATCATCTTATCCATAGGTGCTGTTCCAAATGGCACTGGCAATGTTAAGAATATGGATAAGTGGGATGACCAGCAGCAGTGGGAAGTTATCTATAAGAGCGGCTTTAAGAAAGATGACTTAAAAAAAATAGTCGGATACGAACCGTTTGCCACTACCGAACACCTAATACTCTATCGAAAACGTATCAAGTAGCCGCCGAATCAGTTAAGCTGAACGGGACGTATTCAGGTACAATTATTAACATTCTCCGCCGTTATGACTGTCGTTGAGTATCCTGGAAAAGTTCTGATTCTGAGAGCTTTGCAATTGATGATGCTGGCCGACACATAGGGCTATCGAGTAGGTTTATTGTATTGTGAATTTTCCGTTTTTGTATATTAGTTCGTTGTCTGCGTATATTTCTCCGCCGTTGGTCATGTCTGCGAGCATGTCCCAGTGTATTGCTGATTCGTTCTTTGCTCCTGATTCGGGTATGCCCGCGCCGATTGCCATGTGTATTGTTCCGCCGATCTTTTCGTCGAAGAGCATGTTCTTAGTGAACTTTTTTATTCCGTGGTTTGTGCCGATGGCTACTTCGCCGAAGCGGCGTGCGCCTGGAATTTCGAAGACCTGATCGAGCAGTTCTTTGCCGTTGGCGGCGGACCATGCGACGACTTGGCCGTCTTTTATTTCGAGCTGAATGTCTTCAACTTTCTGGCCCATGTGGAAGCCGGGGTATGAGAATCTAATTTTGCCGTTGACCGAATCTTCGACGGGGCCTGTGAAAATCTCGCCGTCGGGCATGTTCTTCTGGCCTGAGCAGTTTATCCATGTCCGCCCTGCTGTTGAAAATGTAACATCGATGTCGTTGCCGAGGTAACGTATTTCGCTTTTTGTGTTGAGGAAGTCGACGATATTCTGCTGGTCGTTGTGGAACTTTTGCCAGCGGGCGGTTGGGTCGTCTTCGTTGAGGAAGCAGGCAGAGTATACGAAGTCCTGATATTCGGTTAGAGAGAAATCGCATTCCTGGGCGGCAGCGTCTGCGGGGAAGACGCAGAGCGACCAGCGGAGATCGTCTGTGGCGGCTCTTTTGAAGAATGTTTTTGTAAGCTCTGTCGAAGCGATGCTTACCGCTTGTTTTTTGGTCGGGTCGATCGTCTGGAGTTCCTTCATGTTGAAGGGAGCGTCAACACGGATCATGGCATCGTAGTTATCCATCACATATTTATTTAGCGGGGAAATATATTTCAGCTGGTCGTCAGAGGCGTTCTCGTAGAACAGGCGGTTTGTGCCGTTAAGGGTGATCTGGAGTTCTGGGTGGGCGCCGACATTGAGGGCGGCAAGATAGAGGGCGTTTAGGAGGTCCTCGGAGAGATATGTGCCGCGAATGAGGAACTTATCGCCCTTTTTGAGACGCAGAGAGTAGTTTACGAGCAGGTCAGCGTATTTTGTGTAAATCGTGTTCACGTTTATTTCCTTGAAAAATTTGTGGTTATTGAAAAAGACGACGCCAAGAATAACGCATATCGGGAGGATTTCAAGGATTTATAAAAAACCAGGCAGAGAATTATTATGTAAAACTCTCCAATTACAAATGTACAAAAAAAGGGATATTTACAGGTGGCTCAAATTACGATGCTAATCTGCATGGACCTCAACGTTCAGCTTAGGCATGCCCTTAATATTTTTGAGTCTTTCGATATTTTGTTCTTTGTCTTGACGAAATACATCTACAGACCACTTGACCTTAGCCAAATCCTCTTTTGAATAGGTAAATACAAGGTTTACTTCGTTTGACTTGACCTTTTCAACCTGGACATCGCAGTTAATTTCAACCATTTCTTCAGCTTGTCCTCTAGTGATTCGTCCCCATTCCTGTAGTTCATCAGCTAGAACCAAAATGCCCAGCACTACATTATCATTAGACGGAAGTCTATCAAGGTGATGTGCGGCAACGGCTTCAAGCAAATTATTTACCGCGTACAACTGGCAAACGTTTTGCTTTTTTGGCTTTCCCCAGGGAGGTCGCGTTGTTGTAAAGAGCCTGGAAATATTTACAGCGGAC
>DAOWHR010000448.1 GCA_030641315.1 Anaerohalosphaeraceae bacterium
GGGGGTCGTGTGGACCTCCAATTATTTGCAGAACAATATTTCGACGGGAGATGTAGGGGGCAGTGCGCCGGAAGGGGTGTATGCGATCTATTCGCTGCCGCACGGGATGACAACGGATGGGCCGATTGCGTGTGATGATATGGAAGAACCGCTGGAGGTGTGCTATCAGAATGACGGTTTGAAGGTTGAGTCCGCTGCTGGTGAGAGACTCTATGCTTTTGGGGGACGCATCGATACGGCTAACAGCGGCAAGGTTACTTTTCTGTTGGATGGTGTGGATGTTAATGCCAATGATACGGATAATATTGACAATGTGCAGCGTGAAGGTGAGCGGGCCGATAACTGGGCGTTCGTAGGCGTGATAGATGCCGATGGTTTTTTCACAGCTGAGCTTAGAGAACTGCGGGGCAAGGACTGGCAGCAGGTGCTTCTGTTTTGCGATGACTTTACTATTGGGACGCTGCCGGTGTGCCGTGTCAATTTCGAGCATTTTGCGAAGTTCGCGCAATTCTGGCTGGCATCGGAAACCGGCTTGCCAGCAGATCTGGACGAAGACGGAACAGTAAACTTAATTGATCTGCAGTTGTTTGTCGAGAACTGGCTTTTTGAATGTCCCGCGGGTTGGCCGTGGATGTAGTTTGCATTGTTAGTGGCGTTATTCGAGCCAAGGTTGCCAGGTGAGTAAGGGATAGAATCAGTTTAATCTTAATTATTTCAGTTTGTATTTAATGGAGTTTGAAATGCGTAGACCGTATTTGTTTTCTATTATCACAATGGTTATTGTCTGTGGTGTATCGTTCGGTGGAGTTGAGGGTGTTTCTTTTGTTGATGTTCGGATCGGTGATGATTTCTGGGCCGGTCGTATCGAGACTAATCGGACGGTTACTGTGCCTTTTGACTTTAAGAAGTGCGAGGAGACTGGGCGGATCAGCAATTTCGCAAAGGCTGGCGGGCTTGTCGAGGGGAACTTTGAGGGAATATATTTTAATGACTCGGACCTGTATAAGATTATCGAAGGGGCGGCGTATTCGCTGAAGATGCATCCTGACGCTAAGCTCGAAGCCTATGTTGACGGTGTGATCGATAAGATCGCTGCGGCACAGTGGGAGGATGGATATCTCTATACGTTCTATAGTCTGCCCAAGCGGCAGCCTGAAAAGAGGTGGACCAATGTCAAGGATATGCATGAACTTTACTGCGCGGGTCATTTTTTTGAGGGCGCGTGCGCGTATTATGAGGCGACGGGGAAGCGTAAGATTTTGGATGTCGCGGTTCGGCTGGCCGATCATATCGACAGTGTGTTTGGTGAGGGGAAGAAGGTCGATGTGCCGGGGCATGAGGAGATCGAGATCGGACTTGTGAGGTTGTATCGGGTTACGGATGAGGAGCGGTATTTGAAGCTTGCGAAATTTTTTCTTGATATGAGGGGTGAAACGAGCAAGCGAAAGATATACGGCGCGTATTGTCAGGATCATTTGAAGGTTGTCGATCAGCGTGAGGCGGTCGGTCATGCGGTGCGTGCGGGGTATTTGTATTCGGGGATGGCAGATGTGGCGGCGCTTACGGGGGACGCCGGGTATGTCGAGGCAATCAAGGGACTGTGGGAAAATGTCGTAAACAAGAAGCTTTATCTGACGGGCGGGATCGGTGCGAGGCACGCGGGTGAGGCGTTTGGGGATAATTATGAGCTGCCGAACGGCAGTGCGTATAATGAGACTTGCGCGGCGATCGCGAACGCTATGTGGAACCATCGGCTGTTTCTGCTGGAAGGTGACGCTAAGTACATTGATGTTCTTGAGCGTGTTTTGTATAACGGATTTTTGTCGGGAGTGTCGCTTGGGGGTAACGAGTTCTTTTATCCGAATCCGCTGGCGAGCAAGGGTGGGTATCAGCGTCAGGCGTGGTTCGGGTGTTCGTGCTGTCCGTCGAATGTTGTGCGGTTTGTTCCTTCGATAGCGAATTATGTTTACGCTAAGGACGGCAAAGATGTTTATGTGAATCTTTATATGACGAGTGAAGCGGAGATCGACCGTGATGGTCGAGTTGTAAAGGTCAGGCAGGAGACGGGGTATCCGTGGGACGGCGGGGTGAAGATCGGTGTCGATCCGGAAAAGGCCGGTAAGTTTAAGTTGATGCTGCGAGTGCCTGGCTGGGCCAGGGGTGATTGTGTGCCTGGTGAGCTTTATCGATATGCCGATGAGGGTACGGGGACGGTTGGAATCAAGGTGAACGGCAAGGTGGTAAGGTATGAGACTGTTAAGGGGTACGCGGTTATCAGCCGGAAGTGGAAGAAGGGGGATGTTGTTGAGATGGATATGCCGATGGGTGTTCGGCGGGTGGTTTGTGATGAGCGGGTAAAGGACAATGTCGGCAGGGTCGCAATTGAGCGCGGGCCGATCGTTTACTGTCTGGAGGGGATAGATAATCAGGGTGGGATATCGAATCTTGTGCTGGATGAGGGGGCAAAATTCGAAGTCGTCGATAAGCCGAATCTGTTTGACGGGGTCAGGGTGATAAAAGCTGTTGCTCGCTCACTGAAGATCGGAGAAGTTGACAAGATCGACAGCAAAAAGCAGGAGTTTACCGCGGTGCCGTATTATGCCTGGGCGCATAGAGGGGCCGGTGAGATGGCGGTGTGGATCGCAGGGACCGATAGTGCGGCAGTGCCTTTGAAGAAGCCGACAATAGCATCGACGAGTA
>DAOWHR010000064.1 GCA_030641315.1 Anaerohalosphaeraceae bacterium
ATCTCTTTATACTTATATCCAGCTAAAAACATATTGAAAGGTTGCTTAAAATCTTTAGGCAGACTCTCTATTTGTTTTATAATTTCATAAGTAGTAAACTCATTTTCCGGCGTGCTTGAAAAAATATCCTTTGACATATTCAAAAAATACATGTTTTTTGTTGTGTCATTATGTGTATTCTCTTTTTGCTGCTTACGATAATTATTAATAAAAGTATTTTTCATTATCGTAAAAGCCCATGCCTTTAAATTTGTATATCCAACAAATTTATCTCTATGGGAAAGTGCTTTAAAATATGTTTCTTGTAACAGATCCTGAGAAGCTTCTCTATTTGAAGTCAAACTCATCGCGAATCTTGAAAGTTTAGTCTCTAAACTTATAAGTTGATGATTAAATTCAATTGCTGTCATGATATGTGTTTTTATATAATTGTTAAACAAATATACAACACTAAAAGCCCAAAAAGCAAATGCCTAAAGACCTTAAGCCACATAATCAACCATCATTCTAAATAAGACCAGCAGTCAAAAATACAGTATTTTAAGTATTCCGCTACCTTTTTACGCCTTTCTTCTAAATTAAAAATTGGGTGCATTTTTTGTTTAAGATTTGTGTTATTAAATTAACACTTACTCAAACAGAAAATCCTACTTAAACATAAGTAGGAAAGACAGTTAAGACAAATATTAAAATATGACTATTTTTTAAGGAACTCTCCAATTTCCATTGGTGATGACACTTTCAGAACATTGGGAGGTAAATTAGCAATATCCCCTTTTATCTGTAAGCCGGTAACAAAAATTTTCTGAGTTGGAAATGCTTCAGATAAGTTTTTTAAATACTTACTAACCCCAATTTTATTTAATGTTAATGTAATTGATAAGAATAAAAAGTCGGGATTTACCATTTTGCCTGTTTCTATAACATCCCCAACTGGTATCGAACTTCCTAAATAGTAAACCAGCTTCCCTGATTTTTCCTCGACAACAATAGCTGTACCATTTTCGGTAGCTCGATAGTCGATCATAAACCCACCGCCAACATAATACTCCTGCTTTGGCAGCCCGTCCGGCCGGAAAGACCCGCTTGGACCGATCGCAGCACATCCGCCTAAAAAAAGCGCAATACCCATAACAACAAACAACGATGCCTTCATTCTTTACCCTTTCGTATGGTTGGTTTTATTTATTTTCATCTCTTTGCGAATCCTGAGTCATCGCCGTCATTCGGCGTAAATGCGAGGATCATCATTGCTCGTCTGCTCATATGGTATCGAGGAAAACCTCTGTTCCGAAGCCGACTTGTTCCAGGCAACAAGGATAGCCTTAATAATTCCCCATCCAATCAACAAAGGCAGCCCCCCAAGGATTGGAGGCAGGGTAAAATTCGCCGAGCAGCCCGTAAATATCCCAAGTCCGCCAAGCAGCATAAATATCACTCCCAGAACAAAAGCCAGAACGGCACATATCTTGTCGAATAGATTTATTCTCATTGTCTTTCTTCCTTCAAAGTTTGATTATTCTCCAGCTTTTTTTCAAGTTCGTCGATGCGTTTAGCCATATGTTTTATTGCCGCTGAAACAACAGACATCGAGCAGAACAGAAAGAGCATCGCAATGTACCACTCAGGAGTCTCCTTTTTTTCGATCATTAGAAGACTCACCATTGCCGCGCCCAGAATAATAACCATCCATCCAACGACTTTAACTGGATTCTTTCTCATTGTATCTCCCTGACAATCACAAAACTGACACTGTTTATAATAAAAAGACGCAGAATAAACGGATTTGTTACAGTAATTCCCATGATTAAACCTCAAACAAGCTCAGATAGCAACCAGACTTTGTAGGTTTACCGTTGCTGATTATTGACAGCCTATTAAAATCGGAAAGCCTTTTGTGCATTTTTTGTACTTGTCGAAAGCATAAAATGTCTATTGTGGCCAGTTTTTTACAATTTAGCTGTAAAGGAAATAAGAGATAAGTTTTTGATTAATAAGAGTTTATGGTTAAATTTTCTCTTTGGCATGACTGTTGCGTCATGTTTCATCAGGAATTAACAGACTCTTTGTTTTAACAGGGAACAAGACAAATGATAATGCAGATAAATAAACCGCGTAATGTGACCATCCCCTGGATGGGTAAGGATTATATTGAGTTGCTTGGTGAATCTTTGACCAATCTTGGTATGCAGGTTCAGCTTCCGCCCAGAACGACGAATAAGACCATTCAGATAGGGGTGCGAAACACCGCAGAGATGGTCTGTTTCCCGCTCAAGCCGACACTGGGCAATTTTGTCGAAGCTCTTGATAACGGGGCCGATACGCTTCTTATGTTCGATTCCCAGGGGCAGTGCAGGCTAAGGCATTACTGGAAGATACAGGAGTTCGCATTGAAGAATCTGGGTTATGATTTTGAAATGTACAACGTCAATTTCAGCAATTTTCTGCCGGTGTTAAGAAAGCTGGGCGGAGCATCTTATGTTAAGATATTGAAAGAGCTTTACCGCTTTTACGGCCGAATTAAGGAAATTGACGAAGCGAAAGAAAAATGGTCCGCCAAACTTCCAAACATAGGTATCATCGGCGAGATATTCACATGTTGCGATGAGCGGATCAATTACGGAATCGAAAGCAAGATCCGTAAGCTCGGAGCAAAGCCAGTCAATACGGTAACGCTGACATCATTCTTACGGGCCAGTTTTGTTGAGAAGCTGCATTTGCCTTCAAAGAAGAAGCGATACGAAAAGCAAGCCGAAATATATTTTAACGGTGGTCTGGGCGGACACGGCAAAGAAAACATATCGAGTCTCCTCGAATTAGTTGACAATAACATCGGCGGAGTGATCCATTTGCTGCCTATGAGCTGTATGCCTGAAACTTCGATCGAGCCTTTTGTAGACTCGATCTGTCGCAAGAACAATACACCTATGCTTCGCATACCTATCGACGAAAATACCGCAGAGGCGAATCTTGAGACGAGGCTTGAAACATTTATCGAATTAATAAAAATGCGGGAGAAAAAATGAAAACGTATATCGGGCTTGATGTTGGAAGTGTCTCGGTTAAGGTGGCAAAGATAGACGAGAACGAGAACCTTGTCAGCTCTATCTACTTGAGAAATTGCGGATTGATCGAGACGGTAAAGAAAGGGCTGGGGATAATCTACGACGATTCGGAAGTTGCAGGGGTCGGTGTGACCGGCAGCGGGAGAAAGTTTGTCGGGATGTTTGTAGGCGCTGACCTGGTAAAGACGGAGATACTCGCTCATACGGTTGGCACGCTGCATTATTATCCGGATGTCAGAACGCTTATGGACATCGGCGGGGAGGATTCCAAACTGATGACGCTCAACAAGGGCGTTCTTGAGAGCTTCGAGTTGAATTCGATCTGCTCAGCAGGCACGGGCAGTTTCCTGGAATCCATCGCAGGGCGGATGGGGATACGCATCGAAGATGTCGGCGATATAGCGTTGCAGAGCGCACAGAGGCTGGAGTTTCCTTCCAAGTGCGGTGTGTTTACCCAGTCGGCGGTTGTTTCAAAGAAGAATTCAGGTGCGAGCAAGGAAGATATTTTGATGGGTGTCTGCAGGTCGCTGGTCGCCAATTACCTTACGATGGCAAAGGGGATACGCCTTGAACCGCCTTATGTTTTCCAGGGTGCGACAGCAAAAAACCGGGCGATCGTTTCGGCATTCGAAGAGGAATTGGACCACCAGGTCACGGTTCCAGAATATTGCGATGTAATGGGAGCGATAGGGGTCGGCATCATGGTAAAAAGGGAAAATCCATCACAGACGAATTTTAAGGGTGATTGTCTTTTGGACAAAGAGTATGATAGCAGGACAGAGATCGCTAACGGGTGTGAGAATCATTGTGAATTAACTGTCCTTTATGAGGGCGATAAATACGTCGGATGCATCGGCAATAAATGCGGGAAATGCAGTGGTATGCCTGTTAGTGATACAGACCGTCTTGAAGCTTGCCATTGCTGATGAAGTAACGACAGATCAGATAAGGAGTATTGAGAATGGACTGGACTATTAATGTTTATGCAGGTTGGTTGAGTATGTTTCTTGGCTGTGTTGCCGGTGCTGTGGTCGGGATGTTCTTTTATAAAGAAGATTTCCTTGGCGGGTATACGAGTTGGCGTCGCCGTATGGTGAGGCTTGGGCATATATCATTTTTTGGGATTGGGATCATTAATATCTTATGCGGTTTGACGGCAAAAGTGCTTGGGTGGAGCGAGGTTCCTCTGCTGACGTCGATATTGCTGATCGTGGCGGCTGTCGCGATGCCGATGGTCTGCTATTTGTCGGCGATCAAGGGAGTCTTTCGACATTTGTTTTTTGTGCCTGCAGGTTCTGTGATGATCGCAATCGCATGGTTTTTATCGGTAATTTTTGGATGTGATTTTTTTTAGTATCATGGCCGTGAGTAAAAATGAAAAATATTTTACGCCACGGATATCATTGATAAATAATTATAGAAATTGGGAGGTTTGCCATGAAGATCGGTTTGATAGCGATGAGCGGAATACGGTGCTGCGACAGTGAACTGCTTGAGATGGGTCTTACTCTTCCGGGTTTTGTCGAGCGCAGCAAGACGGTAGCATCACTGCCGAGCCTTGGTTTGCTGACGCTTGCGGGTATGACTGGCAGCGAGCATGAGGTTGATTATATCGAGATGCCGGATATGAGCGGGCTTGAGAATGTGAACAGGGATTATGATCTGATCGGGATATCGAGCTACAGCGCTCAGATCGCCGAAGCGTATGAGGTGGGGAGGTATTTCAGGGGTCTTGGCATACCGGTTGTTATCGGCGGCCCGCACGTTACCGCTCTGCCGGATGAGGCTCTGGAGCATTGCGACAGTGTTGTGATCGGGCAGGGAGAAATTGTCTGGCAAGAGGTTGTCAACGACTGCAAGGCGGGAAGGCTGGCTAAGAAATATGGGTCGAGACGATCGGAGTATGACCTTGCGGACGGGCCGATGCCTGCGTTTGAGATGCTGGATATATCCAATTACAATCGGCTTACTGTTCAGACGAGCAGGGGTTGTCCGCATCGGTGCGGTTTTTGCGCAAGTTCGGTAATGCTGACGGATAAATATCTTCAAAAGCCAGTTAGCAAGGTACTTGCTGAGATTGACAGGATCAAGGAGATATGGGAACACCCATTTATTGAGTTCGCCGATGATAACAGTTTTGTTAATAAATCGTACTGGAAAGAACTATTGCCGGCACTTGCCAGGAGACATGTAAAGTGGTTTACTGAGAGCGATCTTTCCGTCACCGATGACGAGGAACTTCTTGGTATGATGCACAGGAGCGGCTGTGCTCAGGTATTGATCGGCTTTGAAAGCCCTGTACGTGAGGCGCTTTGCGGGGTTGACATTAAGAGCAACTGGAAGTATAAGAGGTTTGATGAGTATGCTGGTGCAATAGAGCGAATGCAGAGTCATGGTGTGACGGTCAACGGATGTTTTGTGATCGGGCTTGACGGGCATACGACGGATATATTCGATCAGGTGTATGATTTTGTCAGGCAAACGGAGCTTTATGAGGTGCAGGTGACGATATTGACGCCGTTTCCGGGGACGGTACTGTATGAGAAGCTAAAAAGTGAAGGACGTCTGATCGAGGAAGATAACTGGAAGAAATGCACACTGTTCGATGTTAATTATGTTCCGAGTGATATGACTGTTGAAGAATTAAACAAGGGTTTTAAAGGGCTTGTCAGTAAGCTTTATTGTGATGAATTCACCAGCTGGCGAAGGAACAGGTTTAAGGAGAAATTACGCCAAAGCCATAGAATCGGATATTAAATAGAAAGGGACAGGTATGAAGAATATTTATGCTGTGCGTATTCTGTATATTGTTGCTGCGATCTATGACGGTGTTTTGGGGTTGTTATTTTTGTTCCTGCCTATGATGATATTTGATCGATTTGAGGTGACAGCGCCCAACCATGCCGGCTATGTTCAGTTTCCGGCAATGCTGTTGATCGTGTTCGGATCAATGTTTGCGATGATAGCGTGGAAGCCCAAAGAAAACAGGAACCTGATACCTTTTGGATTACTGTTGAAAGTTTCATATTGCAGCATTGTGTTTTTCTACTGGTTTACAAGCGGTATACCGGTGATATGGAAGCCATTTGCAGTATTGGACCTTGTTTTCATGGTCCTGTTTGTGTGGTCATGGAGAAGCCTTTGCCGGAAATGCAACGGTGTGGCTGCCAAAGAATTAGAGCATCCAGAGTCTTGCTGTTGCTGATAGTCAATGGAAAAAACGCAACAATCTTGTAAAACAACTGTCGAACAAAGTGATATCGTCTGTCAGATGAAGTAGCGGTGAGTACACCTATCCTTTGTTGCCAATTACATAGGCCTCGAATATTTCGTCCAGATTCAGGGCCGTCTCTGTCATGCCGTTGTGCGATAATTGTTTTAGCTGGTTTCGTTTCACATCATCGCAATCTTCAACGGTAACAGATACGCTGTCACCGGACCGCATGATATCTAAAATACCGGCAATATCTGAAAGACCCGCATCTGCGATGGGTTTGAACTGGAATTTTCGCACGTTTTGACGCAGGTTTTCCGTTTTGTCAGTTTTGCGGATGATGCCCTCATCAAGTATCGCGATATGATCTGCTACCGGCTCAATTTCGTACAGCAGATGGCTTGAGAAAAATACTGTCACACCGTTGCTTTGCAGCAAGTCGATTACGTGCCTGAGGAAGTCTTTCCGCGCAATAGGATCCAGTCCAAGTGTCGGGTCATCAAGGATCACCAGGTCAGGCCTGTGACCCAGGGCAAGCAGTAAGGCAAGGCTGGAGTTCTGGCCCTTTGACAGTGCTTTTACCTTTGTATTTTTTACAAGACGCAATACTTCTATCAGTTCATTGGTAAAGTCATGGTCCCAGTTCGGATAAAAGCCTGCGACCCAATTTATGATCTGCCCAACACGCATCCAGCCGTACATCTGCTGGTCCTCAGCCATAAAGCCTATTTGTTTGCGAACCTCAAGCGTATCTGCAAAGCTGTCCATACCGTTTATCTTGCATGTGCCTGCTATCGGTTTCTGCAAGCCAAGCAGCGTCTTAATAAGCGTCGTCTTACCCGCACCATTGCGTCCAAGAAAGCCGAAAATAGATCCTTTCGGCACGTCAAGATCGATGCCGGTTAATACCTTTTTTCGTCCGTACGAAAATTGTAAATTTCTAATTTCAATTGCAGTATCAGTCATTGTGTTACTCCCATTATTCAGGATTTTTTAATAAATACAAGATGCCCGGATGCTCCTCGTTACTGTATCGATTATCAGGATCTTCTATATATATGCATAGCAGGATATTGCCGTTGTCGAGCACTTCCATGTCCTGGATGAAGAAGTTTTCAGGCCGTACAAAGTGGCCC
>DAOWHR010000271.1 GCA_030641315.1 Anaerohalosphaeraceae bacterium
ATTGGAGAAAAAACGGATGTTGCCGAAGCAAATCCTGAAGTGGTCAGAGAACTTTTGAATCTGACTGAATGGGCATGTGACGACATTGGCGATTATGATAGAATCGGCAAGAACGCCCGGTTCTTCGATTCAAACCGGCCAAGGCCTGACGTACAGAAGTGGCAAAATAAAAAACAATAAAGTATTCGAAAACAAAGCTGATACACACATCATAGCAGTGTGATCGAAAAGCTTCAATACCGATATTTAGTGAAGGGATAATAAAACATGAAGCGCCGGGAATGCACACGCAGGGGTTTTTTGTACTTAGCCGGACTGACCGTTGCAGCGACAGTGACAGGATGTTCAACGAGATTCACAAGCCAGACTAAGAAAAAGTCAAATCGCAAACCCAACTTCGTCATTTTCTTTACGGATGATCAGGGCTATAACGACGTGGGGTGTTTTGGGTCGCCGAATATTAAGACACCGAATTTTGACCGTATGGCTGGTGAAGGGATGCGTTTTGCCGATTTTTACGCCCAGCCGGTGTGTGGCCCCTCACGTGCAGCACTGATGACAGGCTGTTATCCTATTAGAATTGCCGAACCGGAGAACATTAAAAATCAGCATAATATAATGGCTCCCAGTGAAATTACGATTGCCGAACTTTTAAAGCAACAGGAGTATCGAACGGCCTTGATAGGAAAGTGGCATTTGGCCGGCCAAAGAAGTACCGGCTATAAGTCGGAATTGTTGCCAAACGGACAGGGATTCGACTATTTCTATGGAACGCCCGTACATAATGGTTATTCTCGAGTTGTAGATCATAAGTCATTTAAAACTCAGTTGATGCGTAATAGTGAGATGCTAAAAGATGCATTAACTCAGCAAGATATGGATATGCTGACACAAGACTACACTCGGGAAGCAGTTCAATTCATTACGGAAAATAAAGACAAGCCTTTTTTCCTGTATCTGGCTCATAATATGCCGCATGTACCTTTGGGAGCATCCCCCAAGTTTCGGGGTCGATCCAAACGTGGTTTGTACGGAGATGTGATTGAAGAACTTGATTGGAGTATGGGGCAGGTGCTGGAAACATTGAAAAAGCTTGATATTGATGATAACACGCTGGTTATATACATGTCAGATAATGGCCCATGGATTGAAAGCCATCTCGGTGATTATGGCGGTTCAGCTGATCCCCTGCGTGGATGGAAAATGTCCGCTTGGGAAGGTGGGTCGCGGGTGCCGTGTATAATGCGCTGGCCCGGTAAGATTCCTGCTGGGAAAACCTGTAATGAGTTGACAACAACGATGGATATTTATCCAACATTCGCTGAATTAGCTGGACAAGAAGTTCCCAATGACCGCATCATTGACGGGAAAAATATTTGGTCACTGATGACAGGCAAACCGAAATCCCAAAGCCCGCATAAGGCATATTATTATTACAACTATTTGAGGTTGAATGCTGTCAGAAGCGGGAAATGGAAACTAGTCCTGCCCAGGCCGGCAAAACCGGCAGGTACAGGATGGTCGGGCAGGATGATTGATGAGGTGAAGGAAGTTGAATTATATGATTTAGATAAGGATATAAGTGAAACAACGAGCGTGGCGGGAAAGTATCCTGATGTTGTGAAACGATTATTAAATCTGGTGTCTGAGGCGAGAGATGATTTGGGAGACTATACTCATTTTGGGAAAGGTGCCCGTTACTTGGGTGAATCTCCTCCTGAACGCGCATGGCCGCCTCGAAAGAAGAAATCATAAAGAATCGAGTGATATGAATGAATACCTTCGAGTTTGACGATCTGGTGCGAATCGTTTAGGTTCCGGTTTGTAGAAATCACTATTACAAAAGGATTCAATATGCAGAAAAAACATTCGACGGATAAATGCGTCTGTAGCGGTTCATGCAATTCAGATAATTTGAATAAACTTAGCCGACGTGATTTTGTCAAGTTCACCGCTTCGAGCGTGGCTCTTGCATCCGGCTTATATACATTGCCAGTTATGGCAGGACCGTTTGAAGATAACGGCTATCTGAGGGTTATTTCTGAGGACAAGAAACTCAGTCCTGATTGGGTTCGTTCTCTTTACACCAGGGGTCAAAAGCAGGTCTACACAGATCCCGAGGCGTTCAAGCACATCGGGATGCCTGTTGGCGGATTCTTTGCCGGGACGGTCTATCTCAGTGGTGACGGCAGGCTCTGGCTGTGGGATATTTTCAATCGCGATCAGGAAGGAATTCTCCCTAAAACCATTTCATACAAAGGCCAGAAAGTCAGATCACGAGACGGCTCCAGATATATCGAACCGGCACCGATAACGATTCCCTTTGAACAGGGATTCGGTTTGCGATTGAAAGTTGACGGTTCCATGCGAGATATTCCTCTGAACAAGGAGGGCTTCGAGAGGATTACCTTCAAAGGTCAATACCCCCAGGGCACGGTTGATTATGAGAGTTCTCGGCTACCGATCAAAGCAACTCTCAAGGCCTATTCGCCGTTTATTCCACTCAATGTCGATGATTCATCATTACCGGCGATCCTGATGAATTATACGATAACTAATACCTCGGCAAAGGAGGTTGATGTCGATCTTTATGGAAAACTTCAGAATCCTGTTTGCATGGAAACAGGCAATAAAGTTGCCGGCAGACTTGTTAATACTGTTTTCAGTGATAAAGAGTTTTCGGCAATCGACTGTTCTGCTGAGCCCCTCCGTGATGCTGATAAGATTAAATCTACCGACAATGTAAATCAAAGTGACAAGCTCACACAACAACGGGATTACGGAAGCATATCTCTTGTTTTGATTGGCAACCGTTCAATGGATTATGCTCTTGCGGCAGAAGGAGCAGATAAAACTGTCAAACGTGTGGCCGGAAAACTGTCAGATAAACTGATTGGTGTCATCGGAACAAAACTGAAACTTAAACCCGGCCAGTCACAAACCGTCAGCTTTGCCTTTACATGGAACTTCCCGAATTTCTACGCCCGAGGAGTTGGCAAGAAACTTGTCGGGCACTTCTATGCGGCAAGATTTATGACGTCATTGGATGTTTCGAGGTATATTGTCGAGAACTTTAAAAGACTTACTGCCCAGACAGAAAAGTGGGTGGATACCTGGTATGATTCGACGCTTCCGTACTGGCTGCTCGATAGAACCATGGCCAACACATCTACGCTTGCGACCACAACCTGTTATCGATTTAAGGATGGCCGATTCTGGGCATGGGAGGGAATTGGCGCTTGTCCTGGAACCTGCACCCACGTGTGGCATTACGCACAGGCTCCGGGAAGAATCTTTCCGGAAATCGAACGTATTGAGCGAGAACGTGTCAACTTTGGAATAGGCCAGCATGACGATGGCGGGATAGGCACGAGAGCCGGCCTGCAAGGTTCCAACGAACCGGCCCACGATGGACAATGTGGTCGAATCCTCGGCGCCTATCGTGAACATCAGATGTCATCCGATGATGTTTTTCTGCGGCGTATATGGCCCAATGTTAAAAAGGCCCTTCAGTACCTGATCCGACTTGACGGCAACGCTGATGGCCTGATCGAAGGCGCCCAGCCGAATACGCTTGATGCAGCGTGGTACGGTAAAGTTTCATTTTTGCAGTCCTTGTATATTGCCGCTCTAAAAGCAGGTCAGGCAATGGCAATCGAAATGGATGATAAGGCATTCGCAAAAGAATGCGCCCGTATCGCTGGCCGCGGCGGAGAGACTATCGAAGAACTTTACAATGGCGAGTATTTTATTCAGATCGAGGATCCCGCTCATAAAAATGAAATTGGTGTAGGGCCGGGATGCTACATCGACCAGGTGTTCGGGCAAAGCTGGGCTCATCAGGTGTCCTTGGGAAGACTCTTTGATAAGGATAAGCAGTTAAGTGCGTTAAAGTCTCTGTGGAAATATAATTTCGTACCCGATGTAGGTGTATTCAGGGATCAGTTCAAAAAAGGCAGGTGGTATGCAATGGCCGGTGATGCTGGTTTGCTGATGTGCACCTGGCCAAAGGGAGGCCAAAATCCTAACTTTAAAGATCACTGGCAGTACGGTTATTTCAATGAGTGCATGAGCGGCTTCGAATGGCAGGTCGCATCGCATATGATATACGAAGGTATGCTCAAAGAGGGTCTGGCGATTGCAAGAGCTATCCATGACCGCTACGATGCAGCACTTCGTAATCCCTACAATGAGATCGAATGCTCCGACCACTACTCAAGAGCAATGGCAAGCTACGGGGCATTCATATCGATATGCGGCTTTGAATATCATGGCCCTAAAGGGCATATAGCCTTTTCGCCTCGTTTGACGCCGGAAAATTTCAAGGCTCCGTTTATCACCGCAGAGGGATGGGGCACATTCAGCCAGTCGCAGAAGGATAATAAGCTTACCGCGAAATTGGAAATCAAGTGGGGACAGTTGAAATTGAAGTCGATCACACTTGCACCATTGGCATCGGTTAAGCATGCTACGGTCAACGGCCATAAGGCCGATTTTGAGGTTATAGATGGCCAGACGACTGTGCAGTTACCTGGTGAGCATATCGTACATGGCGAATCACTTATTGTGGAACTCTTCTAATATTGACTGTCTTAAGGAGTTTAAGATGTTGAACTTTAAAAGTTTGTGTTTGTGTATTATAGCCTTTACGGCTGCCGGTTGTATGCAGGAATCGTCAACGATGAGGCAGGCCCAGCTTAAAAATGAAATATCGTTGCTGGGACATCGCAACTGGGTTGTAGTGGCCGATTCGGCATATCCGCTGCAAAGTCGCAACGGCATCACTACAGTTCTGTCGGAAAAGGGGCAGTTGGAAACGGTGCAAAGCGTATTGCAGGCGATCAAACAGGCTGGCCATGTGCGTGGAAAAGTCTATCTGGATAAGGAGATTGATTATGTTCCGGAAAAGAACGCCCGAGGTATAGAAGCCTATCGTGCTGAATTGACGAAAATTCTTCAAGGTGCCGACGTGCAAAAAATTCCACATGAGGAGTTAATTAATAGACTTGATGAGTCTGCCAAAACGTTCAATGTTTTGATTCTCAAGACAGATATGACGTTACCTTATACTTCGGTTTTCTTTGAACTCGACTGTGGTTACTGGAGTGGTCAGGCCGAAGAGGATATGCGTAAATCGATCAGATAGTTAGAGCCTGTCCGGGATTTCGTTTTTTCGTTTCTGTTGACGGACGTTTTGGAGGGGGGCTTGTGAATTTGGCTCAGTTACTCGCGGATGCCGACTTTGTCCATTTTTCTATGCTTTTGGCGTGTAGGTTTCCTGCTGAATCGGCTTTAAAGAGTCGAATGTGGAATCGAAAAGGCGGAAATGCTCTCATGAAAACTGGACAAAAAAATGGGGCAGGTCAATTATTTGATAACTGAACAATATTCTCGATAGGTTAACAATATGACAACGCTAAACAGAAGAGATTTTTTAAAACTGACAGCTGCGGTTTCCACGGCCTCCCTTACAGGCTGTCAATCGCAGATGTTTGCGAGCGCTCCAACCAAAAGGCCTAATATCATCCTTTGCATGAGTGACGATATGGGCTGGGGCGATGTTGGTTATAATGGCAACCAGCATATCAAGACACCTAATCTTGATGATATGGCAAAAAGCGGGATCCGGTTTGACCGGTGGTATGCCGGAGCGCCGGTGTGCAGTCCGACTCGTGGCAGTTGTGTCACTGGCAGGCATCCTTATCGTTACGGTATTTTCTATGCCAATCAGGGACACATAAAATCTGAGGAAGTTACTCTGGCCGAAGCGTTGAAAACCCAGGGCTATACCACCGGACATTTCGGAAAGTGGCATCTGGGAACACTTACGAAAACGTTTAAAGAGGGGCGTCGTGGCGGCAGGCCGTCAACCAATAAACATTATTCACCGCCATGGGAAAATGGGTTCGATGAATGTTTCTCCACCGAAATGTCGGTTCCAACCTGGGATCCTATGGAAAATCAAAATATCCCTGCTCACTTTTGGGTTGGCCCAGGTAAACACCTGCCTTTCGATGACGCATCCTTAAAAGGCGATGGTTCCCGGGTAATCATGGATAGGGCGATTCCATTTATTCAGAAGTCGTCACGCCAGAACACCCCGTTTCTTGCTGTAATCTGGTTCTTCGCGCCCCATAACCCTGTTGTGGCAGGACCGAAATATAAAGCCATGTATTCGGAATATGACGATGACAAGCAGCACTATTACGGCTGCATTACTGCCCTGGACGAACAAGTAGGCCGGTTGAGAGAAGAATTGAAAGCGGCAGGCATCGCGGATAATACCATGTTGTGGTTTTGCAGTGACAACGGCCCGGCCGGCAAAGGCGGAGGAGGCGCACAATATCCCGGCGGACGTATGCAAGGTGTTGCTGGTCCTTTTCGCGGGCGCAAAGGCAGCCTTTATGAAGGCGGCGTAAGGGTTCCGGGTATGTTGGAATGGCCTGATAAAATTAAAAAAGCACACGTCATTAAAGACTTCCCTTGTAGTACTTCAGACTACTTCCCCACCACAATGGAAGTTCTGGGCTTTAAGATGAAAGGGCAGCCGGAAACCATCGATGGCATTAGCCTCCTCCCCCTGATTGAAGGTAAAATGAAACAACGAGCAACACCGATTGGCTTTGCATCCAAAAACCAGGTCAGCCTGCCGGACAACCAGTACACAATCTACAGCAGCGACAGTGGAACTACATTTGAATTGTATGACTTGCTGAGCGATCCCTGTGAAACAACCAATATAGCCAGCCAACATCCGGACATCGTTAATTCGATGAAAACAAAACTCTTTGCCTGGCGAAATTCCTGCACCGCAAGTAATAAAGGTCGGGACTATCCTGCTGGTGGTTGAGCATGGAGATTATATTCTTCACAGACGTTTAGGTATTATCGTATTAATTTAGTTATGCTCAACCGGCATAAGCATACACGACAAAAAAATAAAATCGATAGGGCCGGTATGATTACCTGTTCGATGGGCCTTAATTTTAATGAGAAAGTTTTTTTTATGGACATCACAAAAAAACGTACGAAACATCCAAACCTGTTAGCTCTGACATTAACAGCCGCCATCTTTCTATGCTCTTGCTCACTGCTTCCTCAAGACACCTATACCGCCAAAACCATAGACTTAACCGATAAAATCGCGGCTAAATCGTCTGTGACCGACAAAGATTTACCCCAATTCCCTCAACATCCCGACAGTGAACAGCGTCTGGAATGGTTCAAGCAAGCCAAGTTTGGCATGATGATTCACTGGGGACTCTATTCCCTGCCCGCAGGCATTTCTCCAGATGGCAAACCACAGCGACACCCCTATACCGAATGGTACATGCGGGCCAATGCCTTACCGTTCAGTGAATATTCAAAGTTGGCTGACAAATTTAATCCGGTGGAATTCGATGCCGAACAATGGGTCCTTATCGCCAAACAAACAGGCATGAAATATATCACCATTACCAGTAAGCATCATGATGGATTTGCGATATTTAAATCCAATGCATCCAAATATAATATTGTTGACGCGACCCCTTTTAAACGCGATGTACTCATGGAACTGCGACAGGCCTGTGACCGCCATGGAATTCGGCTGTGCTATTACTACTCACAATGTCAGGACTGGGCCGATCACAACGCCTGGGATATGAAAGGGTTCTGCAAAGATTTTTTCCCGGAATTGGCCGATGTCCCAATCCAACCACAGCAATATCTAGATCACAAGGCCCTGCCTCAGGTTCGTGAATTACTGACACATTACCGGCCGGACGGTATATGGTTTGATACTCCTTGGTATAACCAAAAACGGATGGACCGAACTGTTGCCAAGCAATTCGTGGACCTGGTACGCGAAATACAACCTAACTGCCTGATCAACAGCCGCGTGGTTGAAGCGCCCAGCGGCAACCCGACCAACGCCGATCTTTATGACTACAGATCGCTTCCAGATAAAAAAATACCCAGTCGCTCCTCAAGCTTATATAGTGAAACTCCGGACAGTGTCGGAGCGTCATACGGCTATGACCGTCGTCCAGGACGCCGCTATCGCGATGCCAAAGAACTACTGGTACGGCTCATCACTACCACCGCGAATAATGGAAATTACCTCTTGAATATAGGCCCTACGGAACTGGGAGAGATCCCAACAGATATCCAGGAGCAATTAACCACAATTGGCCAATGGATGAATAAAAATAGTGAGGCCATTTACAACACCCTGCCCAATCCGTTTGAAACAACTTTCGAATGGGGTGAAGTTACTTGCAATGCCAACCGCTTATACCTCTTTCCTATACGCTGCCCTCAAGGCCCCATTGAAATCGATGGCTTACTCGCAAAGGTCAAAAAGTGCTTTGTGCTTTCAACCAGACAAAACGTAAAATGGAATCAAACCGGCCAGAAACTTAATCTGACCATCGAACCGACCGAGGATGAACTGCCGCAGGTGATTGTGGTGGAACTGGACCTCTAGAGCAACTTAAGTTTTCGTGCTCCGTTTGCCGATAGATGTTCTATGAAAGCTTATCCTATAGAAC
>DAOWHR010000136.1 GCA_030641315.1 Anaerohalosphaeraceae bacterium
CGGTCTACGCCAAACCGATGCCGCCGTTCATGCTGCGCAATAATAACTTGCAAGCAGTACGACATTGCCATACAATCACAAAAGAAACCCAAACACTATATAAATTTATCAAAGAGCAAATGTCGGGCCGAACACTATTGTGTCCGGTACCTTTTCGAGAAGTCCTTGTAGAAACTGAATATTAGGGCAGTGTTGCCGCTCTTTCAACTGCCATAAAGTGTTACTGATATTTGTTGTAGGTTGACATTTCTTTGGTTGGTTTTCTTGTTTTATCGGGCACCGCGGGATCATCGGCAAAGCCGAGCGAGATTATCAGTTCGACCCGTTTTTGTTTTGGGATCGAAAGCATTTTTTTGACCGTCTTTTCATTGAACCAGCCTAACATGCAGGTTCCCAGTCCTTCGTGTGCTGCCTGAAGACAGAAATGTTCGGCGGTTATCCCGATATCCATCAGGCTGAAGTCCTTGCGTTTGACGATGCCTGCGACCCTGGCAAACATTTTCTGTCTTTGAGAAACAATCAAAACCAGAACGGGAGCCTTGAAAGCAAAATGATTGAAGTCTGTCAGCCCTTTAAACGCAGTTTTGGCTAAGGTATCTTTTAGCTGAGGATCGTCGATCACTACAAATTTCCAGGGTTGCGAATTGCACGCCGATGGCGCTAGCCTTGCCGCCTCGATGCATCGGTCGATCATATCCCTTGAGACAGGATCGCCTTTGTATTTCCTGACGCTGTATCGTTTTGCGGCTAATTCTAAAAATGTACTATCCATAACAACCTTTGGTAAAGAAGCTGATTATAACGTGCGGAGGGGAATTCTGCACATAAAAAAAGGACCTACGGAATGTAGGTCCTTTTTTAAGGGTGGAAGACGGGACTTGAACCCGCGGCCCCCAGAATCACAATCTGGTGCTCTAGCCAACTGAGCTACATCCACCGTTATAACGTGCACTTATGTGCTCGTATTTTAGAAGAGGCATTTTACACTTGAAACTGACAATGTCAACACTTCTTCGTGAGGAAGGCGAGTTTTTGTATTATTCGGGCGGAAATAATATTACATAATACCCTATAGATAAGACATTTACATCGCTGAACCTGCGGCGGTATTGTGATATTATTAGTTGGAAAGGATTTGATGAATCAATCGTGCAAAAGGGCTGGAATAAGCGAAAAATGGTGGTAAAAACGGGTGGGTGCTGTTAGAATACCGCTCTTAATTACGAAAGGTATACAAGCACAATGCTCGATATCAGTATAATTCTGGCCGCTGAAGAAGCGGTTAAGCAACCCATCAAGGTCGATACGTTCGCTATTACGGTGATATTTATCGCGGCATCGACGATGATCGCGGCGTTTGTTCGGCGTAGACAGCGGGATAAATGTCTGCGTGATTTTGAGGGGGAGCTGGTTACGTTTGAGGACGTTACGGGCAAACTGATATGGGGCCGGCTCGATGTTGAAAATACCGGCATTGAGATCAAGTACGCCGAGGCTCACGATGACGCGGACGGACACCAGGAAAAGAGCTATCTGCTGTACAAAAATGAATTCGGTCAGATACAGGCTTTTTCGCGGTTTCACGATCAGCTTAGTGAGACGGAAAAAAAGGTACGGCTAAAACAGATCGAACAGACATATCATCCAGGTTTCTTTCGACGAAGCAAAAGAAAGATCATCAACCTGTTCAAGACAGTTCGAGATTCTGTGCTTGAGGTTGTGAATCTCCTGGTTTCCAGGGCAAAGACGGCGTCGCCAGCAGGTGGTGTGATGACGGCACAGGATAAATATGTCACTAAAATGAAGTCCGAAATGTTCGGAGCCATGGGTGCCAGTTTTGAGCCGCTGCTTGAAAAACATATCGGCAACCTTGTGGTACTGGAAATGCTCAAGGCCGGCAAAGTCGTCGAGTACTCCGGTGTGCTGAAGGATTACACGTCGATGTTCATAGAGATAATGGATGTTGAGTATGACGCTGGCGGAAACGAAAAACGAAGAGCCGACATTGTCGTGCCGAGAAAGCTTGGCATCGTTCGGCATGTTGGTGAATAATTCAATTTGTATCGGAGATGTGAATGTTTTACAGCGAATATGGTAAGACCGGTGCTATGGTAAGCGCTGTCGGGTTTGGCGGGATGCAGTTCGATGTTTCTAAGACCAACGAGGAAAACGCTGAGCTTTTGGCTTACGCGTTCGATAAGGGGATCAATTATTTCGATACGGCACCTGTTTACTGCGATGACCGGAGCGAGGATATATTCGGCGTTGCGATGAAGATGATGGCGGATAAGCGGGACAAGTTCTATGTTTCGACGAAGGGGTCGCCAGTTGCCGTAGATACCGCGGATAAGGCGGTTGAGCTGGTTGAGAAATCTTTGAAGCGGATGAATCTTGAGAAAATCGACTTCTATCATGTGTGGTGCCTGCGTAAGATGGATCATTATAATCTTGCGATGAAGAAAGGCGGCCAGTACGAGGGATTGCTGCGGTGCAAAGAACAGGGATTGATCGATAACATCGTTGTTTCGAGCCATCTGCCGGGCAACCAGATATGCGATATTATGAAAAAGGGCGAGTTTGAGGGAGTACTGCTTGGCGTTAATATTCTGAATTTTCTCTACCGCTGGGAAGGCGTTCAGTCAGCGTACAGTGACGGTTACGGGGTTGTGGCAATGAATCCGCTTGCGGGCGGGCTTATACCGAAACATGAGAAAGAATTCGCGTTTCTTGCTGGTGATGGTGAGACTCCGACCGAGACGGCGATACGGTTTATTGTAAGCTGCCCGGAGATAACTATTGCGCTGATGGGGTTTACGACGCGCGAGCATATCGATATGGCATGCCGGATCGCCGAGGAAGCCAGACCGTTTACGATGGAGGATATGGAGAGGATACAGCACAGCCTGTCGACGAATATGAACTCGCTTTGCACGGGGTGCGGGTATTGCAGGGACGGGTGCCCGAAGAATATTCATGTGCCTGGGTATATGCAGTTCTATAACAACAAGCCGCTGTTCGGCAAGACGGACGAGCAGATGATCGAGCAGCTCAAATTCGAGCTTGAGTGGGGCATACTGGTAGAAGATACGGGCAGATCGGGTGATTGCATTGAGTGCGGCCAGTGCGAGGAACTTTGCACACAGCATCTGGATATTATCAGAAGGCTTGCAGAGATAGCAAAGATGGAAAGGGCTGTGAAATAGCTAGAAGTTTGTGTTTGACGGATTGATGTTTTTTATGTGCAGTACCAAAACGAGAATAATTGCGTGTCAGATATTTTTTACATTGTTGTTTTGAAAGAGGCATAATAATGAATATAAAGACAGCACTTTTAATATTAGCTGTGGGGATATTAGGTATTGTAATAACTGACTATGTTGGAAATCGGCAGTTGGCTCATATTGATGAGATTATGAAAAATACAGATAGGGAATTTACCATTTCACTTAACAGCCAACATGTTAAGATCAGAATTTACCTGGTGATCCTGTTTTTTATGACAGCAGTTGTAAGTTGTATTATTCTTTTCTGTCATTATTTCAAGATAATGAAACAGCCAGTTATATATGCAGTGGGGATATTGGGTATTCTGTTTCGGGGTACAATTGGAGATGTGCTGCTTAGGAACTTCGTTCTGGATGCAGGGAGGTTTGAGTACTTTTTGGGCAATCCAGGAGACAGTCCTTTTTATAAAATCAAGTTGATTTTGGTAATCGCCTTTTTGTTGATGATTTTCATAACCGGCGTCATCTCCCTAGCTCGATCAAAAACTGGTGGTCAGAAGGAAACTCATGCTTTGCCGAAAGCAAGCGGGCTATTACGCTAGTCTGATGGGATAATTATTATTTTCGAACTCAAAGGAAAATCAGATAACATGAGAGGTCAAGGGACTTTTCGGTCTTCTTTTCAGTAAAGCCGGGGTTGCTATTTGTCGAAAATAGGGTATTATTGGTGGATTGATATCGGGGATGTCTTGGGGGGCTGCCCGGGTGTGTGAAAAGAAAGTTATGAATTTATGTTTTGGAGATTTGAAATGAGACACAATGCGAAAATTATGTTCATTGTTTTAATGTGTGCGGCTGTGCTGGTTACGGTTTCTACTGTTGAGGCGAAGGCTAAAAAGGGAGCCTTGACGCCGAAGATGATCGAAAAGGTTCAGGCTGATTTCAAGATGGATGCCCATGCCCGCGCAATGCAGAACGCGGTGACCGCGACGAGTATCAAGAGCATCGCAAAGAACCGTGATGTACTGGTCGACCATGTGCATCAGTTCAGCCACAGGATCAACACCAAAGGTATAAGCAATCAGCAGAAAAGCGGCAGGTGCTGGATGTTTGCAGGAATGAATACGCTTCGTCCGTTGATCCTGGAGGAACTGGAGCTGAGTTCGTTTGAGTTCTCACATGTCTATCTTCAATTCTGGGACAAGTTTGAAAAAGCCAATACTTTTTACGAGAACATCATCATGCTTCGTGACCGTGACATGTTCAGCCGCGAGATGGTTTTTCTGCTGAAGAGTCCTTCGCCTGACGGCGGGTATTGGGAAAACTTCGCCGATCTGGTTAAGAAATACGGCGTGATCCCGGAAGAAGCCATGGCTGAAAGCGCAAGTTCGGATAGTACCGGGATGATGAACAAAAACCTTGACCGTCTGCTGAGGAAACATGCCGACGAGCTTAGGAAGATACATAAAGAGACCAGTTCTGTTGCGAAGATGCGTGAGGCAAAAGCTGCGATGCTGGCCGAGGTTTATAAAGTGCTGGTGATCAACCTGGGAGAACCGCCAAAGCAGTTTACATGGCGGTATAAGGTCAAAAAGAAAGCAGACAAAGACGACGAAAAGTCTGATGAAGAAATAGCTGACGAGGATAATAAAGAAGCCGATGACGACGGCGACAAAGACAAGGACGATTATGATGTCGACCAGAAGTTGTCCGAGCCGGAGCAGTTTACGCCGAAGCAGTTTTACAAGCGCTTTTTCAATGTGAACCTGAACGACTACGTAAATATCACAAACGATCCGATCCGGCCAGTTGGAACACACTGCATGATCATGATGACCAGAAGCCTGTATGACGGCAAGAACATGTCCTACGCCAATGTCGATATCGACCAGATCAAGAAGATGGTTGCCGATATGCTGCTTGATAACAAGTCGGTCTATTTTTCGGCGGATGTTTCGCCTAACCAGGAATCGACTAAGGGAATCATGGAGGCGAACCTGTACGATTATGAATCGGTCTATATGCTGGATATGGGTTTGGATAAGCGTCAGCGTTTAATGCTTCGCGACAGCGTGCCCAACCACGGCATGGCGTTTATCGGTTTGGACATCCGGGACGATAAGCCGGCTAAATGGCTGGTCGAAAACAGTTGGGGCAAAGAAAAGGGCAAGGGCGGCGAGTGGACGATGTACGATAACTGGTTCGATGAATATGTCTACAGCGTTATTGTGCATAAGGATTACGTCCCTAAGGAAGTGCTGGACATCTTTAAGAAACCAGCCAAGAAACTGACGGTCTGGGATCCGCTGTGGTAATCTGATCTTACTAAAAAATACTCCGTCCCCTGGTTTGAACAGAGCCAGGGGATTTTTTTTGGCTAAAACGTGATATTAAAGGCGGTGTATGCAGTTGTCGGGGTGATGTCTTCGATGTTTGTTTGTCTTATGTGGCCTGCAAAGGTTTCGGCAATGTCGTTGAGGCAGGCCTGGATGTCTTTCGGGCGGCCCTGAATGAGCATTTCAACCGAACTGTTTGGGATATTCTTTACGTACCCGACAAGATCATAGCGTTGTGCTATCCGCTGTGCGGTAAAACGAAAGCCAACGCCCTGCACTCGACCGGTGAATATTATATGTTTAGAAGGTTGCGACATTATTACTGCACTCCATAGGTCCACAAATACAAAAAAGCCCTTTTTCAGGTGTTACTTTTACATTTAAGAGTAAATTGGAGAAAAGCTCAACAATAATAATGTCCAAATCGTATGAATTATGTTATAATCTTTACTTGCAATATTTATGGACACAAGCAATAGACAATGGAAAACCTAACTCAAAAACAAATAGAACGTGACGACAGGATATTTGAGATCAACACGCTGGTTGCGGGCGATTTCGAGTTGAATGATGTACTTAACAGGCTTGCCGAGGCTGCGGTCAAGATCACCGACACATGCGCCTGCTCGATCAGGCTGCTTGACGATGAGACGGGCAACCTCAATATGAGCAGTACGTACGGCTTGAGCGAAAAATACCGAGGCAAAGGGCCGGTATCGAAAGATGACCCGGTGATAAAAGCCGCTTTTGAAGGTGAAGCTGTGGTCCTTGACGATATGCGGAATGACGCGAGAGTGAAATATCCCCAGGCCGCAGCAAAAGAAGGACTTGTAAGTCAACTGACGGTTGCGATGACTTTTAGAAACAACCATATCGGTGTGCTGCGTCTTTACAGCCCTAAGCCGAAGCGTTTCGACAAAGACAGTGTGACGATCGCACGTCTGATCGCTACCCAGTGCGCAGTTGCGATAACTAATGCCAAACTTTACCGCAGGGCCATCGAAGGTGCAAGGATCGCCGAGCAGATGAGGCTTGGGGCGGTAGTACAAAGACGAATGATCCCCAGACAAGCTCCGCGAATCGAGGGCCTGGATATCGCGGCGGTCTATCAGCCCTGCTTCGACATAGGCGGGGACCTGTACGACTTTTTTAAGCTAAACGATCATACGATAACAATCTGTATCGCTGACGTTATGGGCAAAGGCATTCCTGCGGCGATGACCATGAGTATGCTTCGAGGCGCTATCAGCGCGTATACCGACAGCAAACAGGACAGAATCAACATGGCTTTGATCATCGGCAAGCTCAACGCTATCGCGATGAAGGAATGCCGTGACGGCGAGTTCATCACTCTGTTCCTTGCCCAGATCGATGTCGAGTCGATGACGATGCGATACTGCAACTGCGGGCACGAACCGGGGCTGCTTGTACGAGACGGCGAATTTACGGAACTGAACACCGGCGGCCTTGTGCTTGGTATATTGGACGATGCCCAATATAAGATCGACAAGTTACAGCTTAGAAATAACGACAGGATACTGCTGTACACTGACGGGCTGATCGACGCGATGGATTTTGACGGCGAACTGTGGGGTAAGGACAGGATGCTCAAAGTCCTTAACCAATGTACGTCGTGTCCTTCGGGGCAGATCGTTCAGAATATACTTGGATACCGCAGAAGGTTTGTCGGCCTTGCAAGTCAGGTTGACGACACAAGCCTAGTAGCTATAAGAGTTGCTAAAGGCGACGATAAACCGTTTAACAATCAACTCATCGGGAACGTCTGCAATGACCCTCTCAGTAATCACGATTGACGGCCCGGCAGGCAGCGGCAAAAGCACAGTTGCCAAAAAACTTGCCGAAAGACTTAACGCAGGTTTCCTGGATACCGGGGCGATGTACAGGGCAGTTACGCTTGCGTCGCTTAAAAAAGAGATAGACCTGGAAGATGAAAACGCGATACTTGCGGTGATGGACGCAAGTGACATTACCTTCGAGATAGTTTCAAAATCGATGGCGGTCACCGTAGACGGCGTTGACGTAAGTGATGAGATTCGCAAACCGTATGTCACTGAAAAGATCAAATATATAGCATCGGCGCCAGCGGTGAGGAAAAGGCTGATCGCTATGCAGAGAGAATTCGCCGGGGCACACGGCACGATCGTTACCGAGGGCAGGGACCAGGGAACCGAAGCTTTTGCAGATGCCCAACACAAATTCTTTCTTACGGCCGATGCCAGGGAGCGAACGCGAAGAAGGATGGCGGACCTTGAGGCAGCAGGTCAAGCGGTTGACATCGACGAGCTTCGGCTGGCGATTGAAAAACGGGACGAGTCAGATATGACCAGGCAGACCGGGGCACTTAGACCGGCTGACGATGCGATAATAATAGACAGCACATCGATTGATCTTAACGGAGTGGTCGATCTGATTATTAAATATATCAATGCAAAATAACAATACCGGCGAGAGATAATGATTAAAAAGGCATTTCAATTTTTAGTGTACTGGTCAATTCGTATCATAGCGAAGATATGTTCGTTCACGCTTTACCGGATGCGGGTGTTCGGCAGCGAAAATGTTCCGAAAGACGGCCCGCTGCTGCTGCTTAGCAACCACCAGAGCTTTCTGGACCCGCTCTTTTGCCAGGTCACCCAAAAGCATACCCTGCATTTTCTCGCTCGTGATACTCTTTTCAGAAATAAATTCTTTGGGTCTCTTATCCGCACACTCAAGGCGAAGCCGATTAAACGGGGTAAGACGGATATGGCTGCGATGAGAACAACGATAGAAACGCTCAAGCAGGGCAAAGCAGTCTGCCTGTTCCCGGAAGGAACAAGAACGCTTGACGGCAGGATACAGGAAATCAAGCCGGGTTTGAGCCTGTTGAGCAGACGGTCCGGCGCTGTCGCGATGCCTGTTGTAATCGATGGAGCCTTTGAATGCTGGCCAAAAGAAAGAAAGTATCCAAAAATCGGCAAAGTAGGCATTATTTTCGGTAAACCTTTTACTGCCGATGAGATAAAGAGCCTGGGCGATAAGAAATTCGCCGCAATGTTCACAGCCCGGCTAAGGGAGATGCAATGCGAGCTTAGGGAAAAGCTGAATCGTCAACCATTTGACTATACCGACAGTTCGCAGAAAGCGCCTGACGATACTGTTCAGATCGAAAGTACATAATGAAAGTCTTTGTAGCTGAAAAATACGGTTTCTGCCCCGGGGTTAAAAACGCCATCACTCTTGCCAAAAAAACTCTTCAAGAGCATGAAAAGGTCTACAGTCTGGGGCCAATCATTCATAATGAGGAAATCGTAAACGAATTGTCGGAAGAGGGTCTCGAGACAACATCTTCAGTAGACGACATCGATAAAGGGACGGTTTTGATTCGCTCACACGGGGCAACCCTCAAACAGCTTGATCAGATGCGGTCAAGGGAGCTTAATATTGTCGATGCTACGTGCGTGCTTGTAAAAAGGGTACAGAAGATCGCCCAGAAACTCGACGAAGAAGGCTATAAGGTTGTTGTTATCGGCGATGAACATCATCCTGAGGTGCAGGCAGTCGTTGGCTCGGCCAATAATGTCGTTGTGCTCGGCGGCCAGGATGATCTCTGTAAGTTAAGCGGCTACGGCAAGTTAGGTATAATATGCCAGACAACTCAAAGCCCGGACTATTTTACTGAGATGCTTGGTAAGATCATTGAGCATGGCTTTTCCGAACTGAAAGTGGTAAATACTCTCTGCTCAGAGACCAAACGAAGGCAGGATGCCGCAGTAAAACTGTGTAAGAGGGTCGACATTATGTTTGTACTTGGCGGTCATCACAGCGCAAACACAAGAAAATTGGCAGAATTATGCAAAAATCATAATAATCAAACGTTTCATTTGCAAAATTGGCGAGAACTTGATAAAAGGCTACTTTGCGGAATAGATAAAGCTGGCGTTACAGCCGGTGCTTCGACGCCTGATAAGGTAATCGATGAGTTTGTTGCTAAGCTCAACGAATACAGCAGTCAACAGTGAAGCTTTAATCGCATAAAATGAGTATCCTGCATTGGTTGCGTGAACCAATGCGTTTTTTTGTTACTAACTGTAATAAGTAATTGTATCTGTCAGCGTAAATGTGGGGCGCAGGCAGGTCAGAGTAAGAAGACTCCACAGGAAAACAGGATAAGTTATGGTAGACAGAAATATTATTAATAAATTAGGAATGGACGCCGATCAACTCGAACTGGAGGTCAATTCACTTTTCACCGATGAAGATGTCGCGCTTCTTGATGTAGCGCTGGAAAAGAAAGTCGACGCCCTTATTCCGGGCACGATCCTCAAAGGCAAGATCGTTATGCGTCTTGGAAACGATGTCATCGTTGAGCTTGGTCTCAAGAGCGAAGGTATCGTCGACGCAAGCGAATTCGACGATCCGGCAGAGATCGTTGAGGATAAAGAGATCGAAGTGCTTCTGGAAGAAGCAGATGCCGAAGGCGGGATAATTCTAAGCAAACGTAAAGCAGACCGCATTCGCGGCTGGGAAACAGTTATCAATAATAACGCCGAAGGCGATGTTGTCACCGGCAAAGTAACACGAAGGATCAAAGGCGGCCTGCTGATCGACATCGGCGTTCCGGTCTTCCTCCCTGCTTCTCAGGTTGACATTCGTAAGCCCGGCGACATCAGCAGATTCATCGGACAGGACATCGAGTGTAAGATACTCAAGATCGACACTGAAAACCGCAACATCGTCGTTTCCCGTCGTAAACTCATCGAAGAGGAACGCCAAAGCAGTAAGGAAAAAATTCTGGAAAGTATAGAAGTCGAACAACAACGTAAAGGTGTTGTCAATAATATCGCGGACTTCGGCGTATTCGTCGACCTTGGCGGCCTTGACGGTCTGCTGCACATCTCAGATCTGAGCTGGGGCAGAATTTCGCATCCATCGGAAGTCGTTACATTCGATCAGGAGATCGAGTGTGTTGTTATCGGCGTAGACAAGGACAACGAAAAAATATCTCTGGGCCTCAAGCAGAAGGTGAAAAGCCCGTGGGAAACTGTCGAAGACCGTTACCCTGTCGGCGCAAGAGTCAAAGGTACCGTCGTCAATATAATGAACTATGGCGCGTTTATCCGTCTGGAAGAGGGCATCGAAGGTTTGGTACACATCAGCGAAATGAGCTGGACAAAGCGAATCGCTCATCCTGCGGACTTGCTGACACTAGACGATGAAATCGATGTTGTTGTTCTCGACGTGAACAAGGACAAGCAGGAAATCTCGCTTGGTATCAAGCAACTTGAGACAAACCCGTGGTCGGTCGCTTCTCAGAAGTATCCTCCTGGTACGATCGTCACTACTAAGGTTACAGGCCTTACAAACTATGGCGCATTCGTTGAGATCGAGCCAGGTATTGACGGTTTGATCCACATCTCAGACCTTAGCTGGACAAAGAAGTTCAACCACCCGAATGAAGCCATGGAAAAGGGCCAGGAAACCAAGTGCGTTGTTCTCGAAGTCGATGAAGAAAAGCACCGTGTTTCGCTGGGCATCAAACAGATGACAGAGGATCCATGGGCACACGCTATCCCCGACAAGTATCTGCCCGGACAGGTCGTAAGAGGTCACGTAACCAAGTTGACTAACTTCGGCGTATTTGTCGAACTTGAAGACGGTCTGGAAGGTCTGCTTCACATCAGCGAACTTGCAGATCATAAGATCGAAAAGCCTCAGGACGTCGTCAATGTCAGCGATGAACTTGAGGTTAAGATACTTCGAGTTGACACAGACTCCCGCAAGATCGGCCTTAGCCTAAGGCGTGTTCAGTGGTCGGCCGAAGCCGAAGCCGAGCAACCTCCGTCAGATGATGTTATCGACGGCCCAGCCGAGAAGGAATCATCACAGAGACGCGGAGGTCTGGACGGCCTGCTTATACCGGACTCAGTGGTAATACCTAAAGCTGAGCCGGAATCTCCTGAGCCTGACACTCAGGAAGCTGAGTAAGCTAAATTCACAAAAAGCTGGAAGATTTTTATCTTCCAGCTTTTTTTTTATGAAATTTAGCGTAGAATAAACATAGCTCGATAACTCAAGACATAGGTTAACCGGACAAACTATCTGGACGATATAGTATCGGCAGCAATGACATGGGACAACGGTCCCATAATTAAAGCCTTGTGGGCATGGCTATTCGGAAGTTGGGTGTCACTAAACAACAGAAATAGCTTGTCGTAAACTGGTACTGTTTTAATAACGTTTGTCGCTCGTGAAGTACCGTTAGGTACAAATAGACGGGCAGGAGTTTATTTATGGCATTTGATGCAACTTTACGCGAATATCTCAAAGAAATTGACGAATCACCACTGTTAGACTGGGAAGAAGAGCAATATCTTGCCCACCAGATCATTGACTATGACGATGCTCAAGCCCGCGAACAGCTTGTTTGCAGCAATCTCAGGCTGGTGGTTAATATTGCCAAAAGGTTTTCCGGCCGTGGGATGACTCTTGGCGATCTGATTGAAGAAGGTAATCTGGGCTTGCTGCGTGCTGTGGACTCATTTGATCCTGAACACGGCGTTCGATTCAGCACATATGCGGCCTGGTGGATAAAACAGGGTATCAGGAGATCGCTTCTGATGAACTCACAGCCCATCCACATACCAACATATATGGTCGAACTGATAAACCAATGGCGTTATGCCGCATCAAAATTGAAAGAGCAGTTGTGCAGAGAAGCCACTATCACAGAAATTGCCGCGGAAATGAAACTGCCGCTGCGTAAGGCAAAGGCAGTATCGCAGATCGTCGACACTGTCAATGCCGGTTTTCAGGGCGACAGCACAGAAGAAAATTCAGGACTTGACGAAACGATTCAGGATGATAGAATGACGTTGCCTGAGGATATTCTCGGCAGCGATGAAGAACTTACTAAAGCTGTGAACCTGCTAAGTGAGATCGATCCGAGAGAGGCAAAAGTGCTGACCCTGCGTTTCGGACTTGGCGGTCAGGAACAATTGACGCTCAAACAGATTGGTGAAGTAATGGGACTTACCCGTGAAAGAGTTCGCCAGATACAACGAAACGCACTGGCAACGTTGAACGAACTTATGACATATGAATAGAAATTACCGTATTATTTGCGGATTATGGAGATCGTAAAAAAATGGATCTGAGAGAATACATCAGAGACATTCCTGACTACCCTATCGAAGGTATATTGTTTCGGGATATCACGCCGCTTCTGGGTGACAGAGCCGCCTTAGCCGCTGCTATTGATGCGCTCTCCAAGCCTTACGTTGATATGGGAATTGATTATGTAGCAGCAGTGGAGGCACGAGGTTTTATTTTCGGCTCGGCTGTTGCCAAAGCGATAAACGCAGGCTTTATCCCGATGAGAAAGCCTGGTAAACTACCGCACAAATCAGAGTCTCTCAGCTATGATCTGGAATACGGCAGCAACACCATAGAAGTCCACGTCGATGCGATCAAGCCAGGCAGTAAGGTGCTGATGGTTGATGATCTTCTGGCAACGGGCGGGACAATGGACGCAGCATGCAAACTGATCGAACGGCTCGGAGGCAAGATAGCCGGGCTTACATTCCTCATTGAATTGACGGGTCTGAACGGCAGGGATTTGCTGCCGAACTATCCGATCCACACAGTAATTTCTTATTGACCGGCGCCTTAAACCGCGCCATTATTCCGGAACTTTTCCCTTGCAGGAACTTAATGTAACTATACCGTCAATACCGTCTACCAGCTATCCCATTCAGATAGCCTGCGGAACACTGTGCGATTTGTGGGATAGGCTCGAAAGCAAATATCCTGCCCATCGCAAGTTCGTAGTAACTGACGCTAATCTCGTTTCGGCGGGACATCTGAATACTCTTACAAAACAACAGAATATCGAAACTTTCGTTATCGATCCGCCCGGCGAGATATCCAAGCACATCAACACGGCCATTGCGATTATCGAAGCGATGGAAAAGGTTTTCATGGGCAGAGATTCCGTCATAGTCGCATTGGGAGGCGGAACAGTTGGCGACATCGCTGGATTTGCCGCGGCGATATTCAAACGCGGCGTCAAGGTCGTCCAGATACCAACTACCACAGTCTCACAAGCCGACTCAAGTGTTGGCGGTAAAACAGGGGTAGACTCAACCATCAGCAAAAACGCGTTCGGCGCATTCTGGCAACCCGATGCGGTCTTCATTGATGTTGAAACTCTAAAAACACTCGACGACACACAATACAGAGCCGGACTTGTAGAATCGGTTAAGCACGCTCTGATCGCTGATTCCGATTACTTTGAATTCTTTGAACAGAACATGCCCGCGGTCCTGAGCCGTGACATGGATATTCTTGAAAAAATAGCTTTTAGAAACTGCTCAATCAAAGCATCGGTAGTCGCCGAGGACCCAACTGAAAAAAATAAAAGACGCATACTCAATTACGGACACACCATAGGCCACGCAGTCGAATCGGCAAGCAATTTCGATCTGCTGCACGGTCAAGCCGTAGCGATCGGCATAATCGGCGCGACAATTATTGAAAAACATCTCGGCATGGGTGACGATACGAGAACAGCAAGGATCAGCAAGGTCCTCGAGGAACTAGGCATGGAATTAACCATACCGAAGAATATCAATAAGGATACACTGACAGACCTGATAAAACGTGATAAAAAAGCAGTAAACAAGTGGCCCAAATTCGTATTGCTTCAAGACATCGGTCAGGCACTTTGTACCGATGGGCAGTGGGCTCACAACGTAACACAACAAGCCGTAGACGCGGCGCTGGACCAGCTGTATTAATGCTGTCCATTAATAAAACATTGGCAGGGAGTGAAATTATGTACAGAGAAGAAATTAAGGTACTGGACTGCACCATTCGGGATGGCGGTCTTATCAACAACCACTACTTCACGGACGAATTCGTTCGTGCCGTTTATAAGTCTCTGACAGAGGCTAAAGTTGATTATATCGAGATGGGTTATCGATCCAGTAGAAAATATGCACCGCCTGGAGATTTTGGCGACTGGAAGTATTGCGATGACAATGCTATTTTGCGGGTAATAGACGGTATCGATTCAGATATCAAGATAAGTATCATGGTTGATGCTCACAGGGTACTGGAACAGGAATTTAAACCTGTCGACCAGAGTCCGGTTGACATGATCAGGATCGCAACTTACGTTAAGGACATCGATAAGGCGATCACACTTGCTAACAGATGCGAAGATCTTGGCTATGAGACTTGTGTAAATATCATGGCTATCTCTGCTGAGAATGAATATGATCTGATAGAAGCTCTCGATCAGGTTGCCAAATGCCCGACAGGAACCGTTTACGTCGTAGACAGCTACGGTTATTTCTTCTGTGAGCAAATCGAACACTTTGTAAAACTGTTCCAGACACACCTTCCCGGCAAACGAATCGGCATGCACTGCCATAACAACCAGCAGTTGGCTTATGCAAATACCATCGAAGGCATCAGGCACGATTCCAATCTTGTAGACGGCTCACTGTTCGGTATCGGCAGAGGAGCAGGCAACTGTCCGCTTGAACTGCTGATCGGATTTTTGAAAAATCCCAAATTCAACATCGAACCCATACTCAAGGTCATACAGGACTATATGATCCCGATGCGCGAAGAGATCGAATGGGGATACATGATCCCATACGCAATCACAGGCTCTTTGAATCAGCACCCTCGATCCGCCATTGCGATGCGAAATACCGAGGACAAGGATAAGTACGCCGAATTCTACTCAAGAATATTTGGAGTTGAATAGGGCCTGTTTCGACAAACAAAGACGAAGATAAACGCTTTTCAAAGGCCGGGTATTATTCCCGGTCTTTTTCTTTGTCCAAATGGCCATCTCTGCGGGAGCGAACTATTGTCTTGCAATGGTGCCGGATTGTGTTATATTCTTTACTCGCAAAGCGTTATGTTTATGGAAACCTTTTATGCGGACAACAATATCACAGTTCCGCACAGTACCTTGAAGTTTACTGGGAGTTATATTGATGAGATACAGTAAGGCGTTTATTCCAACTGTTAAAGAAGTACCAGCCGATGCCGAAGTAACCAGCCATCAGCTTATGATCCGGGCTGGCCTTATACGTAAGGTCGCCAGCGGCACGTATTTCTATCTGCCAGCCGGTATGCGGGTTATCAAGAAGATAATGAACATCGTTCGCCAGGAGATGGACAAAGCCGATGCGCAGGAAGCAATGTCGCCGTGCATCCATCCTATGGAACTTTGGCAGCAGACAGGCAGAGATGTTGACTACGGCGAAACACTGGGTAAATTTGAGGACAGGCACGGCCGTTGGAACGTACTGGCACCGACCGCCGAAGAAACATTCACATTCCTTGCCGCCAACGAGATAAACTCATACAAACAGCTGCCAATCAACCTCTACCAGGTCAGCTTCAAATATCGCGATGAGTTCCGCCCGAGGTTCGGCGTTCTGCGTTCCCGCGAATTCATCATGAAAGACTCATACAGCTTCCATCCCGATGACAAGTGCCTCCACGAAACATACATGAAAATGTACGATGCGTATTGCAGGATATTCGAGCGATGCGGCATCGAATATGTCATCGTCGAAGCGGAAACCGGCGAAATGGGCGGCAGCGGATCCCACCAGTTCACAATCCCATGCGAAAACGGAGAAGACGTGATCGTCTACACCGAAGACAGCAGCCGGGCATGGAACATTGAAAAAGCTCCGGTCGATCCAGTCCAGAAAAAAGACATTGATGTTCAGGTCGGTCCCGCCGAAAATGTTCATACGCCTGGAGTTGGTTCCATTGAGGAAGTATGCAAATTCCTGAAGAAAAAACCGAAGGACATGATAAAGACGCTTGTTTACAAAACCGGTGACGGTGAAGTTGTCGTCGCTGTTGTACGCGGCGACCATGACATAAACGATGAAAAACTCACACAGGCAGTCGCGGGCAAACAGATAGAACTTGCAGACGAAGACACCGTAATAAATGTCTCCGGTGCCGCGGTTGGATTCGCTGGTCCAGTCGGACTTGCAGAGAAAGTTGGCCTGATGCTGATAGACGCTTCTGTCGCTGTGATGATCGCAGGCGTTGCAGGAGCGAACAAAACCGACTACCACACTGCACGGGTTGTGCCCGGCAGAGACTTCCCGCTTGAAGGCAATAATGTTAAGGTGCTGGACCTTAGAAACGCTGCTCAAGGGGACACCTATGAAGGTAAGACACTGTTATTTAAACGAGGCATTGAGGTTGGTCAGGTATTCAAACTCGGCACAAAATACAGCAATAAACTCGGCGCCAAGTTCCTTGACGCTGACGGTACTGAAAAGCCGTGCCTGATGGGATGCTATGGTATCGGCATTAACCGGATCATGGCAAGCGCGATCGAACTGTACAACGACAGCAACGGAATTGTCTGGCCAATGAGCATCGCGCCATGGGAAGTTATCATCACAATGGCAGGCGATGCGGATGAGATCGTCGAAGCAGGCGAAAAGATATACGAACAGCTTACCAAATGCGGTGTCGAAGTACTACTCGATGACAGAAACGCACGAGGCGGCGTTAAGTTTAAAGACGCTGACCTGCTCGGAATTCCAATCAGAATAACCATCGGTAAAAAATCGATTGCCGATGGAAATGTGGAGATCAAACTTAGAAACGAATCTGACTTTACAAAGGCTAGTGCAGACAGTGCCGCACAGACCGTCGCCGAGATGGTTAAAGAAGCCAAAGCCAAACTTGACATTACCAGCGTATAAAAAGGCACAAGCGAATGTGGGAAATACATGAACCACAACCCGTTAAGCTGATCGTGGCGATATTGGCCGCTAACGAGCGATGCCTTCAGGCGGCACGCGACAGTATCATAGACGAATTCGGCAAAGCTGATATGGTCAGCGAAACGTGGAGCTTTACGCAAACACAGTACTACAAAGATGAGCTTGGCGAAAACGTGCTGAGGCAATTCGTCAGTATCAAAGAGCTTATCCACCCCGGCAAGCTCGCCTCAATTAAGAATAGAACAAACGAGATGGAACAGAACCTGGCCAAACAGCTTAACGAACCACTCCCTCGGCCTGTCAATCTTGACCCTGGATTTATCGAACCGTCCAAGCTGGTTCTTGCCTCAACGAAGAATTTTTCGCACCGCATTTTTATCGGAGAACGGATTTACGCTGAATTGACGCTGAATTTTTGCCGTGGAACATGGAAGGGATTTGAATATACCTTTCCCGACTACAAGCAAGACAGGTATCACGCGTTTTTAAGCGATATCCGCGAAATACTTGTCGATCAGCTTCGGCAGTTACGTAAAGAAAAGATCGAACAATAGCAAAGATCAAGGAGACTTGCCATTCTGACATCAAAACTTTTAGCATGTTGTTTGTTTATCGGCGCGCTTGCGATATCCGCATTGCTTACCGGCTTTGTGCGAAGATGCTCCATCAAGCAGGATTTCGTCGCCCGCCCGATGGCAGACCGTTATCACAGAACCATCATTCCGCTGGGCGGCGGGATCGCTATCTTCTGGACCATCGCCTTTTTCATCCTTGCCGGGGTTCTTGGCGCAAAGATGCTTTGCTGCGGTTTGTTTTCAAACCTGTTCGACGAATCCGTAACCGCGTACCAGCAAGGCCTTATCGATAAGTCAAATGACATCCTTTTTGTTCTGGCATCTGCGGCGATACTTCACTTTGTTGGACTTTGGGACGATAAAAAGCATCTGGGGCCGGGCTTAAAACTTATAATGCAGTTTACGGCAGCAACCATCGCGGCAGTATTCGCCGATATTCGCGTCGAATTTTTCATAGAAAGCAAATTGCTCACTACTGTCGCCAGCGTGTTCTGGATCGTACTGATGATCAACGCGTTCAATTTTATGGACAACATGGACGGTTTGACAGCAGGTATCGCGGCGATCACCTCAGCGGTACTGTTCGTCGCAGCGGCTATGTCCGGGCAGGTGTTTGTCAGCGCACTTGCCCTTGTGTTCATCGGTGCGGTTCTTGGTTTTTTACTCTTTAACTTCCCCCCTGCCAAGATATTCATGGGCGACTGCGGTTCGATGGTGATCGGTTTTTTTGTCGCAGTACTGACACTTAGAACGACTTACTACCACCAAGGCGTATCCGGGAAAATCTACCCTGTACTATTGCCTCTTATAGTAATGGCAGTTCCGCTGTATGACTTTGCCAGCGTTACCATACTACGGATCAGCCAGGGCAAAAGCCCATTTGTCGGCGACACGCAGCACTTTTCACATCGTCTGAAAAAACGCGGTCTAAGTGATAGACAAACCGCTCTGACGCTTTATCTTGCAACGCTGTGTACGGGAATAAGCGCGATATTTCTCTACCAGGTCGACCTGCTCGGAGCGATACTGATCTATGCGCAAACTATAATGGTCCTTTCAATAATCGCGATACTCGAAATGAAAACAAAACAGGCCGACTGAAAAATGAGCCGTAAGACAGAACTAAAAACAAGCAGCACAACCAGCATACTTGAATATATTTTACTTATCGGCTCTGTGTGTATCCTTGCCATAAGGACCACGTACACTGAAAGCCCGCATATTACCTCAACTGACTTCTCTTTGGCTCTGGGCAATGACGGGATAAGTTTACTGATCACCACCGCAGTCTTTGGCATTGTTGCGCTTTGGTTTATCTTCAGATTCAGTACAGGCAAAGCCGTCTATCGCCAAACCGGCATCGAAACCGGACTCGCTCTCTTTGCAATAGCTGCCTGCATCTCAATTTTTGCGGCGGCCAACAAACGTCTTGCCATCACCGATGCAGTCACCATCATCGCACCGGTAATGCTGGCAATTGTAATGGTCCAACTGCTCGACCGCTCATGGAAGATCAAGCTGGTTCTGTGGATCCTGACCGCCCTTGCTTTGGCACAGACGTACCAATGCGCGGATCAATGCTTCGTATCTAATCAAATGATGATCGATCAATATGAAGAAGAACCTCAAAAGCAGCTTGAACAGCTTAACATTGAGCCTGGGTCGTTTAATCACATGTCCTATGAACACCGCCTGTACTCACGGGATGTTAAAGGTTATTTCACAACCGGCAATTCGGCGGGAGCTTTTTTCATAATGGCCATTGCGGCTGGGGCAGCTCTTGTGTTCTGGGATGGAGTCCGAAAAATACGCAGGGATAAATTAATACATATCGTCCTTTTGGCGGCGGCAATAGCGGGCCTTGCTCTTACTCACAGTAAAGGTGCTATCGGTGCGTTTGTACTGGCAGCCGGTATGCTCGGGGCGTTTTTGATGTTTGGCAAAAAAATTCAAAAATACAAGTGGCCTCTGCTTATTGCTGTCGTTCTGGCTGGCATACTTATCATCGCCGCAGTGATTGGCTATGGACTAAAACACGGAACACTGCCGGGCGGAAATTCGCTCCTCGTCAGATGGCAGTACTGGAGCGGTGCCGCTCGAATGTCTGCTGACAATCCGCTCACAGGAGTAGGCGGCGGAAATTTCGGCAGCCATTA
>DAOWHR010000121.1 GCA_030641315.1 Anaerohalosphaeraceae bacterium
GTACATCGGGCAGTAGATGTCGGTATAATCGGCAAGACGTGCGCCTTCGTACTGCACAGGTCTTGACGTGTCCCTGGCGTGGACCCACTCGCTGGCAGCGGCGAAGTTGATGCCTGATCCAGCTTCATTACCCAGCGACCAGATGATCGCTGATGGGTGATTTTTGTGTGTTTCAACATTTCTCTTTGTTCGTACGAGATGAGCCATCTGCCATTTTTCGTCTTTGGCAAGGGATTTGGCCCCGTAGCCCATACCGTGGGATTCGATGTTACCCTCAGCAATGACATACAAGCCGTACTCATCGCAGAGTTCGTACCACTCGGGGACATCAGGATAGTGGCAGGTTCTGACAGCGTTAAGGTTATGCTGTTTCATCAGCACAATATCCAGTATCATGGATTCCCTGCTGATATAGTGGCCTGTATCAGGGTCATGTTCGTGGCGGTTGGCACCTTTAAGATATATTGCTTTTCCGTTGACCAGGAGTTGTCCTCCTTCGATCCGCACATCTCTAAATCCAAACTTACAGCTTTCGTATTCGAGTATCCTGTCATTTTTGTCTTTCAAAGTCAGCAGCACCGTATACAGATAAGGTGTTTCTGCCGACCACTTTATCGGGTCAGATATTTTTGTCAGCAAAGTCGCTTTGGTCTCCCCGAGCGGGCCGATACTGTCTGCGTCAATGCTCATTTTTGAGTTGGCAACTTCTTTACCGTTGGCGTCAAGCAGCGTTACCTCTATCTGAGGTTTTGCAGCCGAGCTTCTGGTATAGTTGAAAACAGAGGCTTCAATGTTGATGTCTGCGTCTTTGTACTGGCTGTCAAATTTACTTGTAACAAAAAAGTCCCGAATATGCATCTTCGGCACAGCCATCAGGTATACATCCCTGAATATACCGCTAAGTCTCCAGAAGTCCTGATCCTCAAGGTAGGAACCGTCGCTCCAGCGGTAAACTTCGGCGGCGAGAATGTTCTTACCGGGCTTAAGGTATGGTGTGATATTGAATTCAGCAGGCGTCCTGCTTCCCTGGCTGTAACCGACCTTTTTGCCGTTTATCCAAAGGTAGAACGCGCTTTGGACACCGTCGAAGTTCAGCATTATTTCTCTGCCGTCCCAGTTGTCAGGCAAAGTGAACTCTGTGCGATACGAACCAACCGGATTGTTGTCATGCGGAATAAACGGCGGATTGGCCGGGAACGGGTATCTTACATTGGTATAGATTGGGATGCCATAGCCTTCGATCTCCCAGTTACTCGGTACGGGAATTAGCTTCCAGGTGGTCACGTCATAATTTGTTCTATAAAAATCAACCGGTCTGTCAGCGGGTTTGGCGGCCCAGTTAAACTTCCACATTCCGTTAAGAGATTTGTAGTACTTCGATTTCTGACGAACCCCCTTGATGGCTGCTTTTTCACTTCCGTAGGGTATCAAGGTGCAGTGCGGAGCCTCTTTGTTTATTTCTACAACGTCGGGATTTTCCCAGTCATTAACATTTTCCGCTGCCATCGACATCACTCCTGCCATAGTTGTTACAAACAACAATACACCTAATGCGAATGTTTTACCTTCAGACATACAAACCTCTCTTTATTAAGGATTCTGACTATAACAAAACGGTTCCGTTTTGGAACTGACCGTCGATAAACTAATCTAACATATCTTCGTAGACTCGCATCCCGTCAACAACCTTGCAGACATGGACGGCGTATTTGTCCGCGTAATCGTTTCTGCTTCGCGGGTAAGCCGTGTCAACCGCGGCTTGAACCGCGTCGATACTATCTGCTTTAACCAGGGCACCAGCAGCGCCCTTGTCGCCCCCTCCGAGCATTCGTTCACCGAGAACACCTTCAACGCTTCGTACAATGTCGCACATAGTTTCAAGCTCCGGTCCGCTGATCCTGTATTCGTCGCGCAGTCCGATACCGTCGAGCCTGAATATTTCACCGACCTTTTCGATGTTACCAGCCTTCCATGCATCGAGCATCTCATAAAAGCGTTGTTGTGCCTTATAAATGTAAGTCATGCGTTCACACATGTCAGCGTTTGTTTCGCCGAACTGTGTGATTATCTTCTGGTATGTCGCTTCATCTTTTATCTGTGCCAGTGATGCAATATCGTATCCGTTGTTTTGGAGCAGGGTTACAAAGTCATCGCATTCTGCACGGCGGATCCTGTAGGTACTCTTTTCGAGGCCGGGCCTTACAGTTCCCGTGTCAAGCCCAACAATACGGAAATCGGTCGCTCCATCGCCAAGGGGCACATAGTTGATCGAACGGTCCTGCGGATTATAATGTGTTCCCATTCCTTCTTTAGCGAACAGTATCATTATCTGGTCCAACTGACCGCACGGCGAACCTATGTAGTCATTTTCAACTGCCTGAGCCAGATCGACTATTTTCAGTTGATCGTCCATATCGATGCCGTTGACATCAAGAATTGACAGTATCAGGTTCAGCGACAACGAAGCCGATCTGCTCATCCCGCCGCCCGGAATATTACCGTAAAGCACACAGTCCATGCCGGAGCTTAGGGCGAAACCTTCACGTCTGAGGATGTAGTCAACTCCATACGGGAATCTTGCCCAGCTATCCTTTACGGTTTGCGGTTCGGGCACATAGCCGTATGTAAACTCAACCACGCCATCGTCAGGAAAGTTGCCGCTGAAAAGCCTTACCTTATCGGTGCCGTTTGGCTTATAGGCCATCCAGATAAATCTGTCAGTACCAACGCCGAATAATTCCGTGCCGTTGTAATCGCCATGCTCAACACCAAGACAGAATCGAGACGACGAACGTCTTATAGTACCGCCTGCGATATCAAGACCATTTTCAGCCGCCAACTGCTTCAGCAAAGCAACAGCGTCCGAATCATTTGTTATATTCAAGCTATTTACTCCTTATTTGTTAACAGGCTACCAAGTAGCATTGATCTAAATTACCAGAAGTATGCATAAAGAGCCAAGGTCAATGCGACAATGACAACTCCGAATATCTTTGCTGTTGATGATGATTCAAGGTTAATGTTTGTATTAGTAGGAAGTTTAACCGGTTCTTTGAGTGGTTTAATAACAGTTATTATTGTCATTACGACCAGGACACAGAAGAACGAAAGTGCCATGCGATCCAGAAATGCCAGACTTGGCAATGCTTTAGCCAGCACGTAGTACACAACAGGGTTTATTATCAGGCCAACAACGCCAGCAACAGGGGGCGCCTTTTTAACGAGCAGACCAAATACGAATACCGCAAGGATTCCAGGTGAGATATAGCCTTGGAATTCCTGGATGTACTTGAAAATGCCGCCAAACTTTGGATCATCCAGCATCGGGGCGATTAAACAGCCTATCACTGCAAATACACCAACGCATACACGACCAATTGTTACAAGATTAGTCTGCGAGGCCTTCTTGTTGATATACTTTCTGTAAAGGTCCATTGTAAAGATCGTCGAGGCGGAATTAAGCATCGATGCGAGCGAACTCATTACCGCACCAAGGATAGCAGCCAGCATAAAGCCGCGAAGTCCTACCGGGACAAGTTCTTTGATTAAAAGTGCAAATGCAGAGTCATACTTGTAACCGATCAGTGTTGTCTGTACCTTTACTCTTGAAGTTTTTTCCAGTCCGGCATTTCTTTCTTTTATCGCACCGAGCATCAGTTTATTAGAGGCTAAGGTGTCTGTCTCATCTGTAAACTCTGTGCCGGCGACTACTGAGTTGAAGGTTAAAATAGCAGTTGCTTTTTCAGGATACATTTCTGCAAAATCCCTGTCAAATTCAAAAGCGATTTTTGCAGAAGAGGGACTGAGCTCAACTTCTGCAAAAGCTGCCAAAACCTTTGTATTATCACCTGCGGCCTCCTTTTTCATATCACCGCTGTATAGGTTGAATGCGATAATGCCTGGTATAACTATTATAAATGGAATGATAAGTTTTAGGCCAGCGGCAAATACGATGCCTTTTTGTCCTTCACTAAGAGACTTGGCTCCAAGTGTTCTTTGAGTTATATACTGATTCAGACCCCAGTAATAGAAGTTTGGTATCCAAAGGCCAAGAACAAGAGCGGTCCATGGTATTTCACTATCGGTTCGAGGCATGACCATATGAAGCTTGTGCGCGTTTAGCTCTGTGAATCTTGCAATAGCGCCCGCGCCTGATTCAATATTTGCTAGTTCAGGAATGGTCTCAACTGTTGCTGCTCCAAGAGCCTTCATTGCAAGAACGACCACTATCGCACCTCCGATAATCAATGCTGAACCCTGAAGAAGATCAGCCCATGCGCAAGCCTTCAGTCCGCCGAAGGCAACATAAACTGCAGCCAATAGCCCGATTGCCCACGATGCGGTAGTGATGTTGATTGCTATGCCGAAAATCTCTTGCCCGCCAAAGAGCGTTTGTACAGTAAGAGCTCCTGAATAAACCACGGCAGCAAAGGTTACAAAAACATAAATAAGCACCATGAAAAGTGCCATTATCGACCGCGCAGCTTCATTGTATCGGTATTCAAGAAATTCAGGGATTGTGTAGATACCACTTCTTAAAAACATTGGAAGAAAAACAAAGGCCACAACAACCAGCGTAATTGCCGCCATCCATTCATAGCTTGCGATTGCCAAACCAAGCCACTTTGCGGCACTTCCACTCATCCCGATAAACTGCTCAGTGGATATGTTAGCTGCAATTAAGGAAAAGCCGATCAACCACCAGCTAAGGCCACGACCAGCCAGGAAGTAATCTTCACTTGTCTTCTCCTTCCGGCTTTTAAAAATGCCGATGCCGATTACACAAGTGATGAATCCAATAAAAATCGCTATGTCAATAGTGCTTAATTCCATATTCCGTCCTTTCAAAATCTCCGAAAATGTCAAATGCTATGTTACCCTAAAGTTCTATTATATCTGCTGCTTACCTTGAACATAAAGTATCCCTGCTAATATACATATTAAGCGGTGATTGTAAGTGCATCAGCAGGGTATGTCAACTAATACATTATCTGTCAAAAACGACATTTAATGCCATTCCAACACTGAAAATGGTAATTATTCGTCAAAACAGCACTACACTGTTACAGTCAGGTATTCGCAACTGCTCTCAAACGACATTACTCCCTCAAAACCGGCAGGTACAAGCAGAGTGTCGCCTTTGACAAATCCAACATCTTCAACATCCTCACCGACGATATTACCTTTCCCGTTTATTATCACAAGCACCTTCATTTTGCCGGGCGACAGCAGCATTTCCTCACCCGGCCGCATGTCACCCTTACCGACCTTGAACTGATCGCTGTCGACAAGTCTGCCCATTACTCCGACCGTAAGTTCATTTTCAGGCTGGTCAAAATGTATGCTCTCGATAGCTTCTTCGACATGCAGTTGTCGGCCCTTTCCATCAGCGTCTACTCTGTTCCAGTCGAAGACACGATAAGTCGTGTCGCTTGGCTGCTGAATTTCCGCTATTAACAGACCCTTGCCGATAGCATGTGCTGTGCCGCTTGGTAGAAAATGGCATTGCCCAGCCTCTACAGGGACCTTTTTTAGCAGATCCGCACATGTGCCGTCTTCGATAGCCTTTGCGAACTGCTCCTTCGTAACACCGTCTGAAAGTCCTTTATAGATCACCGCGTCTGGGGCAGCTTTAATAATGTACCAGCACTCAGTCTTTGGTTCGCCTTTGCCGGTTCGTTTGCACGTTTCGGCATCGGGATGAACCTGGACGCTCAAAACATCCTGTGCGTCAAGAATTTTGATCAGCAGCGGGAATGGCGGCTGAAAACTTTCATTACCGGTGATTGCAGTGCCGCACTTTTCGATCGCAGAGGCTATGGTTTCGCCAGCCAGTTCACCGTTGACGATAATGCTCTTATCTTCTCCGACATCAGCAAGCTCCCAGCTTTCGCCTATCTTAACATCTGCGGGAATATCCTTGTTAAACGTGCTGCGCAGTGTCTGTCCGCCCCAGATACGTTCCTTAAATATTGGCCGAAATTTTAATGGATACATTTTCATGCCGCTGATTCTAATGTCGCCAACATAACATGTCCAGCAATTAATTCCTGTTGAGCTGGTTACTTAAGCAGCAAAAGCGGGCAAAAAAAGCTGTTTGATTTAAACAGTCGGTTGTGGTAGAAAGTGTTTTGTCGTTTTGTTTCGGAATACCCCTGAAAGATGTTGTCTATGAAAAAAGTTGATAATCAAAAACGCAATTGGCGCGATGTGCTGTTCGAGATCATTTTCGAGGCTGACACAGCAGCGGGCAAGTGGTTCGATGTTATCCTGATAATTTGCATCTTATTAAGCGTTGTCGTCGTCATGCTTGACAGCATGGAACAGTTTAGCAGTTCTCATGGCAGGCTGCTCGGCTTTCTTGAATGGTCGCTGACGATACTGTTTACGATCGAGTACATCCTCCGGCTTATTTGTGTGGATAAGCCGATAAAGTATGCGAGAAGTTTTTTCGGCATAGTCGACCTGCTTGCGATTATCCCGACATATCTCAGCGTGCTGCTGCCTGGCAGTCATTATCTAGTTGTTATTCGTCTGCTTCGGGTGCTTAGGATATTCCGGGTATTGCAGCTTGGCGAGTGGGTTGGTGAGGCTAATATGCTCATGCGCGGGCTGATGGCAAGCAGACGCAAGATATTTGTTTTTCTGTTTGCAGTGCTGATAATTGTTACGATCATCGGCTCTCTAATGTACGTCATCGAAGGTCAGAAGGGTGGTTTCACCAGCATACCGCGAAGCGTGTACTGGGCGATAGTGACGCTTACGACAGTGGGCTATGGAGATATTTCGCCAGCGATAGCTCTGGGCCAGTTCCTCGCATCATTTGTAATGATACTTGGCTATGCCATAATTGCCGTCCCGGCTGGCATTGTTACTGTCGAAATGTCCCGGGCTGACAGTAAGGAAATAACAGGTCAGGCCTGTCCCGGTTGTACACAACAGGGACATGATAAAAACGCTGTCTTCTGCAAGTTCTGCGGTGAAAAATTATAATTGAAGATTGTTTAAAGGAGTGTTAAATGTTGCGAAATATATTGTTGTGTGTGGTTGTTTTTACGCTTTGCGGTTGTGCCGGTCAAGGCTATGCGGTCAATCAAACGCCTGATGTTATCCCTGCTGTCCGTCAGTGGGATGGCGGTGAGGGTTTTATTGATATCAGCAAAGCTCCCATTGTTATTGAATCAAACTACATGAAACAACTAAATAAGATAGCCGATATTTTTGCAGTCGAAGCGGGGGCGGAACTTTCCGGTAACGTTAAGAAGGGAATCGGAAAAAAACTCCACATTACCAATAACAGTAAACCGGTTGCCGGCAGTATCTTTTTGTCACTTTACAGGTCGGTCCCTCAAGGCGCTTCGTCTGAAATGTATACCATAGAAATAACTGACAAGGTCGTTATACGCGGCGTTACGCCTGTTGGTGTTTACTGGGGAACCCGCACCCTTTTGCAGTTGCTGGCGCAGTCTGACGGTAAACTGCCGAAGGGGACCATTCAAGATTGGCCTGATTACCCGATCCGTTCCGTTCTTCTCGATGCCGGGCGAAAGTTCATCCCATTTGAAGAGCTTAAGGACTGGATCGTCGCACTAAGCTATTTCAAAATGAATGAACTGCATCTGCATCTCAACGATAACTGCTGGGAAGAATACGGCGCGTTCCGAGTCGAGATGAAGACGATCCCGGAACTAACCTCCAAAGACGGCCACTATACACAAAAGCAGATTAGAGAACTTCAGGATTTCGCTAAAGCTCGCGGCGTTACAATTACTCCGGAATTTGACTCACCGGGCCACAGCAGGGCGTTTACAACCGTAAGACCTGATCTTGCCCATCCGAAACTAGGCGCCAACTACCTCGACATAACAAATCCCGGCACATATAAGTTCATGGAGAAGGTATTCGATGAGATCATTCCGTTGTTCGACGCTCCGCACATCCATATCGGTACAGACGAGTATCGTTTGAACAGGATTGCCGACAAAGCCGAAAGAGAAGTGCTCGGCGAAAAGTTCCGCCAGTACATAAATTACTTCAATGACTACATCCGCGCAAAGGGCAAAACAGTCCGTATATGGTCAGGCTACGAACACATGCCAGGTACCACCGAACCGGACAAGTCAGTCGTGATCGACATGTGGGAAACCTCCGACGCAAAGAACAAGAGCAAAGCCGGCTATAAGTTTATCAACTCAACTCATCTCTGGACATACATCGTTCCAGGCGCTCCGTATTATGGAGTTAGCGACACCTTTCTGTATAACGACTGGACAGCGCTGAAATTTTCAAACAAGCCAAACGGCCAACTCACAAAAGACGATCCCGGATTGCTTGGCGGAAAGCTTCATATATGGAACGACTTTGGCACTATGGGGTATACGACAAACGAGATCGCCCGCCTGTCAATTCCAACAGTTCTCGTCATGGCTGAAAAGCTGTGGGGCGTCAAAGGTTCAGACGATTACAATTCATTTGGCCAGCGCGCAGAAAGGATTCTCGGCACCGGCAACGATTTTGAGATGGCAGGCGGCAGCCATTCTTCGCACAGCAGCGGCAATCCCCAGTTAGCCCAAATACCATCAACAACATTTATGCAGAGGCAGGCGCAGAGTAATAACGGTATTGTCTGGCAGCTTAATGATACACCAAAGCACATTGTGCCAAACACACGAGTTGCCCTTGAGATTGCAGGTGACGCCAAGAATCTTGAATATCCATGGACAGCGACGTTTACGCTGACAAGGCTTACCGACACGCCGAACACATGGGAGATAAAAGGCAGCGGCGGGGAGATACTCATCTCTTCTGAACTTGCGACCTTCTATCTTGATTACCTGCACATTTCAAAAGACGGAAAGACGAAGGAAGTCACTGAAAAACGCGGCGTCGCATGTGTCCGTGCAAACCATACAAAAGCAAGAAACCCGATCAACACTAAAACCGCTGACATTGTAATGTTTGGCTACCAGGTCCCGCGTCATAAGAAAGTAACGCTTACATTTGTCGGCCACATGAAACGCACCGAACTTTACGTTGACGGCAAGCTCGTCGGCTCAAGCAATAAACAAATGGTCTGTCCGCTGGAAAGACTCGGCGATACATATCCGAACGGCTTCCACGGAATATTGCACGAAGCGAAGATATATGACCGTGCTCCCAGCGAGGCTATTATCGGCAAATGGAAACCAGCCGACATGTCACAGGAATGGAAACAGTTGGACTGGCCAATGACCAAACTGGTAACATCGCCAGGCTCTTACTCCATAACGTTCCAGTACACCAGCGGCGGCCACCGACTCGACATACAATGGGCGGCACTTCTGGAAGACGGCAAAGAGATCGCCCGCGACACACACGAAGGAAGAACCGGCGGCAGCAGCCAACAGAACACCTACACATTTGACATCAATAATATTAAGTCAAATGCCAAA
>DAOWHR010000220.1 GCA_030641315.1 Anaerohalosphaeraceae bacterium
GAAGGTTTACGAAACTCAGATCGCGCCGAATCTCGCAGCTGGCCAGACTCTTGGTTTCTGTCACGGATTCAACATCCACTTTAAATACATCGTACCGCCAGCAGACACTAACGTCGTTATGATCGCCCCTAAGGGTCCCGGCCATCTCGTCCGCAGCGAATACGAAAAGGGCGGCGGCGTTCCCTGTCTCGTAGCGGTAGAGCAGGACGCATCAGGCGACGCGAAACAGATCGCTCTTGCATGGGCAAACGGTATCGGCGGTGCCCGTGCGGGCATCATCGAAACAACATACAAAGAAGAGACAGAAACAGACCTCTTCGGCGAACAGGTAGTTCTCTGCGGCGGCCTGTCTGCCCTGATCAAAGCGGGGTTTGAAACTCTTGTCGAAGCCGGCTACCAGCCTGAGATCGCATACTTCGAATGTATGCACGAAGTAAAACTCATCGTCGATCTGATGTATCAGGGCGGCCTGAGCTACATGAGATACTCAATCTCGAACACCGCTGAATACGGCGACCTTGTTTCCGGACCAAGGATCATCACTGCCGAAACAAAAGCCGAAATGAAAAAGATTCTCGACGAAATCGTATCTGGCCAATTCGCCAAAAACTGGGTTGCTGAGTACCAGGACGGTATGCCGAACTTCAACGCTCTTTACGACGCCGACCACGCAAGCCAGCTTGAAGATGTAGGAAGAAACCTGCGTAGAATGATGAAATGGGTAAACGCAAAAGAAGTATAAACGACAGATACTAATTGTAATGCCAACTCTCAAACTGTATAATACCACGGTTTGAGAGTTTTTTTGTAACTTTCTATACGCAATATCATCAAGATTAAGGCTGATATAGCCGATGCGTATATAGCAGGCAGCATCATAACAGGTAACATCTATTAATAAGGAATCGGCAATATGTTAAAGAAAATATCGATAATCACACTGTTAACGGCATGTATTGTAATCACCACAGGCTGTCAGGACATCGAACAGCAAAATGACGAGGTATTCTCAAGGTACTACCTGACCTCACTGAAATGGAGCAAATCCGCCGATGTCCTGCCCGAATTGACAAGGGACTGCGAGATCATCACTCAGAACGAAAGCGTTGTCGCTTCATGGAACCAGAAGGATGATTCCTCACAGATATGGTTCAACATCGTAACTTTCGATGAAGAAAAGCTCACCGCCAACAGAAAATACGCCTTCATGGTGGATGAAAAGGCAAAGGGCTTTGCTATTGCCCCCACGCAAAAACTGCGTTTTGACGCCGAACTTGTCCTCCCAGCTGACATCCTCGACGAAGCGTACACCTCTGAAAATGAAAAACGCATCTCGGTAATGAAATACATCAGGACGATCTTCGCCGAAGACATCGGCCAGCTTTCACCGGACAGCAAAGAACTTGAAGCTGCCGGCATGCTTGTCATTAACAGCCTGAACCAGTGCATCTACCCCCTCGAGCAGACCCCGGGACTAGCCAAACAGCTTCCAAAAGAAAGCGGAATGGAATTCGACCACATGAACTTCGACGCAGGCCGGGTAAGAATGCTCATCAATGATGACACAGCCAAGATAAAAATAAAGATCGGATCAGTAGTCGAGGACTTCGATACCCAACTGGACGTGCAGGCAATGTAAAAAAATAAAGACACAAATCAAAAGCGGGCGCAGGTTTTAAAAACACGCCCGCTTTTTTATGCGCAATACGTTATCAATTACCGTCACACATTATGATATTCAGAACTTCACCATCAGCTATGAATTTGCCTTCCCACAACTTAAACTTGTCACCAACTTTGAGCCTTGGCTTAATAAGATCAGGAGAAAGGAATTTAACTGGTACAGTTACCCACTCGCCTAACTCAATATTCATATTCATATAGCTTAGGAGTATCCAACAATCGAACAGCTCTCCTTGGAAGCTGAAGGGAATGCCACAACGTTCCCCGCATCCCCTCGGAAAGCCCATGCTTCGTCCACCCTCTTCAGTAAGATAAAATCTCACGTTTGCCTTGATATCTGGCATAATAAACATTATTTGATTCCTGGTGTTTGAAATATTTACAATAACTACCCTTGACAGATTAGATGGTATGATTTTGATAACGTTATCAGAACGAAAACTTCGTCTCAAACCCAATCGTATATCTATTGTCTCTGCCATGTGAGGTATCACTCTTTTGGTGATAAACAAAAAAGTCCAGATTAACATTCTCACAAATGTCCCACACCAGACCTCCATATAATCGGCTTTGATAGTCGCCCCTTTCCTCCTGCACAAAAACCTCATACGCAGTGTATGGCTGAACAGGCAGCCCGAACAGATCATGGGGGATATGAGCCTTTATCCTGTTACGATACCTGATCGCATCAGCACTGCCTTCAAAATCACGATAAGCAAGCCGATTACGATCCGACCATTCCAAACCGAATATCTTCTTCTTAAATGTCACCACACCAAACGTGCGATTCTCACGAAGCCATTCATTATTAGAGTCCTGATGATATTGTTTATAGCCGAACCCGATCACGAGCCAGTCAGCAAACCCAGCATACGCAAAGCTAACGGCACTCTGATGTTCATAAGGCTCCCCATCGCGAAAGATCATTTCCTGTCCGATCTTGATCTTCCAGTCATCGCTCAGTTTAAATGAAAAGCTGCTTGTAGCCTTAAATTGCTGATTGTCATCACTCGCGCTGCAAACACAGCAATAAGCCATAAAAAACAAAACGCCCGCAAAGAATGATCTCTTCATCTGATGCCCTTTAAAAAGATTATTATTAGTGTTAATCTGACTGATGAATAACATAACATCCGAAACCTTAGCTGTCCAAGATAATTTGAATATTCCGGCGTATACCTGCGACTTGTGTGTAATCTGGGTATTTCTTATCATATTCCTGCGGCACGCAGCCTTCGCACAATTCGCCAAACAAAGTACTTGTAAAAAAATACTTGCGACTTTCGCCATAATATGTATCCTTGACTACAGTGATGGTTTGGGAAAATTCTATTTGACACGCGCTAATGAGGTTTGACGATGGCTGAAAATAACGGAAAAGATCACCCTGCGAACAATTTATCAATGAGCGGCATTCTTGATTCTGTTCATTTCAGTGTCAGCAATCCACGCCGCATTACGAGTTTGTCAGATGAAGTTTATGAACATATTCTAAAAGAGATTGTCTTCCCTGATGACCAGGACAGACTTAAGATCGGCGGCAAGATCACAGAATCGATGATCGCAAAAGATTTGCAGGTCAGTAACGGCCCTGTACGTGACGCGATATCAAGACTTCGAAGAGAAGGATGGATCATTACGCTTCACAACCGCGGTTCATATATCGTGGATTTTACTCTCCCTGAAAACAGCAGGGAAATTTACAGGTTCCGTCTCAGCGTCGAAGCCGGGGCATTCTATACTCTTGCCAAAAATATAAATGATACCCAGCTAAAAGTGCTTGAAAACTTAACGATCGAAACCAAAACCTCACTTGAACGGGCAGATTTTATGGCTTATAGAAAAGCCGACGCCCAGTTCCATCTTACGGTCATTGAAATGGCAGGTGGCCACAGCCTAAGAGAATTGGCCGCACCAAAGTTACTCCAGTGGTTCGCCGTCTCAAGGTTCATCTTGAAAGATATGTTCAATGATGATAGAAGTATCTTAAGCAAGCCATCCAGCTCACACCGAGACCTATACCAGTTACTCGCCGATCGCAACAGCACAGACGCTGCCGAGCTGGTCTCACACCACTGCAGCTACGTCGCAGGTTTGCTGGGAATCGAAGATTGACCAATGAAATACATGTTGACAATGTTTATGTTATGCCTGCCGGTCATAAATTTGCAGGCGTTTGCGGCCTGTCCGCAATTTCTTCCTGGCCAACAGGTCGGCACAATAGGTTCCTCAGCAATAAATGAAGCGTCCGGCATTGCGGCCAGCCGAAAAAATCACAATATCCTCTGGACCCACAACGACTCAGGCGATTCTGCAAGAGTCTTTGCGATCAATACATCCGGTCACATGCTTGGCGTATACACCCTGAACGGCACTGTTGCGATTGACTTTGAAGACATAGCCGTCGGCCCCGGCCCGCTCGAAAACATGCATTACCTGTATATCGGCGACATCGGCGACAATAACGCGACCCGTCCCTGCATTACAGTATACCGGGTTGCCGAACCCAACGTGGTTTCCAGTCAGTCACCGGTTGCTGTGTCACAGGCCGATATCGATACCATTAAACTGCAATTTCCCGATGGGCCGCGTGACGCTGAAACGCTCATGGTCGACCCGCGAACCAGGGACATTTACATCATTTCAAAGCGGGATTTCCCGTCAAAAGTCTATCGGGCCGCATACCCCCAGTCGACCTCCCAAACAACAACAATGCAGCTGGTTGCGAACCTTCCGTTCGGATTGGCCGTCGGCGGTGACATTTCACCAACAGGCGATCTTGTTATCGTAAAGGGCTACTTTAGTAGTGCCTGGCTGTGGAAAGTAGAAAAGGACGCCGAGTTTTCTACCGCCTTTGCCAAACCCGCATGTTCCATACCTGTGCTCTGGGAACCGCAGGGCGAAGCAATATGTTTTAACAGCAACGGCTGCGGCTACTTTACTCTAAGTGAAGGCTCCTATCAGCCGCTGTATTATTTCCCAAGAGACATCGAGCCGTTAACAGCTAACCTGGACGGTGATTGTGACGTGGACATGTACGATTATTCGGTCTTTGCTTCAAAGTATGCCGATTCACCGAACGATTCCGCTGCGGATCTGGATGGCAATGGATATGTAGATGTCGCCGACCTTGCCATCTTCGCCGCACAATGGCTTCGGGGAAAAAGTATTAGTGACTAATAATAATTCAAGTTAATTCAAGCCGATGTCCGATAATATCATCATGATCTTTATTTCTGAAAGGATTTATGATGAGACCACTGAAAATCACCTATCAAATAACATCGAAAGAAATTGCAAACCTTGTCCGAACAGA
>DAOWHR010000016.1 GCA_030641315.1 Anaerohalosphaeraceae bacterium
ATGCTGATCTGTCCGTCAGCAACAAAGCCGAACCCTTCAGGAGAGGTATGGGCCGCGAGCCATGACCAGACTTATGTCATGGGGTATTACGGTGATATTGATACGGCTTTGGAGGCAGAGGTTTGCAGCTACGGTATGAATAACTGGGCATATAATATTCCGGGAGCATCTCTTCAGGAGAGGGAAGCTGCGAAACACTGGCGAAATTCCAACGTAAGCGGTGCGTCACGAGTACCTCTGTTTATTGACGCGATGTGGCGCGGCGGCGGACCTGATTACGATCAAGGTAGAGGTGGTGCTAACTTTATGGCGGCACCGGATCGTAACGGGCAGTGGATTAGTTACGGCTATGAAATGATGCATTTTGCCCTGGACAGGCACAACGGCGGTGTCGGTGTACTATTCATGGATTCTTCTGTGCGACATGTTGGCATAAAGGAACTGTGGGAGCTTAAATGGCATAGATCATATGATACGAACTACGTTAAAACGTTGGGTGATTCTTTCTGGCCAGAGTGGATGAAGAGATATTGATCGACCTGTAGTGTCAGAAGTAGAGCTAGAAAAATTTGAATATATCAGGGGAATCTGTAGTCCTCTGGAAAAAATGAAAGAGGTGAGCCAGCGACGGACTTTGGCGAGTTGACGCTGGCCCACCCGGTGGGCAGATGGGGTTTTTGTGCGCCCCAACTGACGCCGTTTTTATTATAGCACAAAATATAGGAAAGTTAAAGATGAGATTAAAAAAAGGATTTACTCTAATCGAATTGCTGGTTGTGATATCTATTATCGCGATGCTGCTTGCGATACTGATGCCTGCTTTGGGCAAGGTCAAGAAGATGGCAAAAGCGTTACACTGCCAAACCAATCTTAAGACTTTGATGACGGCGGTGACCACTTATGCAGTAGACAACGATGATAAATTCCCCGGTTCCTTTAATTACAGCGGAGTCGGCGGCTGGGGCACTCGGTGGGACTGGGCGTGGGCGCCTTGGCGACTTGATGTTGACAATGCTGTCACCAGTGGCGGCAAAGCCACCCTTCTCGAACGGCACGAAGGTATTAAGAAAGGTTCGCTGTATCCGTACATGGAAGCTGTTGACAGCTATCATTGTGTAAGTGACGACAGCTTTGGTGGGAATTTCAGAAGCTATTCGATGCCTGACAGCATAAACGGCAGGTGGGGCAAACCTACAGGAGGTGCTGTCTGGACCACATTGACAAAAACAACCCAGGTCTCACGGTCGGCAAGCATGTATATATTCTTAGAAGAAATGATCCGAGGGGTTACAACATGAACTCATGGGTGATCAACGGTACCCTGGGAAAGAATTCTAACAGTTGGTCCGATCCGCTGACAGTATGGCATAGCGGTAAAAGCAATTTCGGTTATCTGGACGGACACGCAGATACGCGAAAATGGAGCAGGGAAACCGAAGAACTGTTCAGTAAGACCGAAGATGGAGACCTGAATTTTCGGGGCAGAATCCCGGATCCGGGAAGCGACGAAGAGAAGGACCTTAAGTGGCTGCTTAAGGGCTGGCCTGAATGATCGGAATGTATTCTGGAGCGACAAAAGAAGCTCAATAAACGAAGCATGACACTGTGGTCGTGTGAATAATTGCTAATAGTCCCTTCTTAACGTGAGTAGGGTAAAGGTAGTGTTGTTATTTTTTGGAGGCACATAAAGATGAGAAAGTTAATTTTGTTTAGTATACTGTTTTTGGCCGTGACAGGTATGGGAGGGGCCGCGAATGTAGCGTTGGATGGTACCGCGACAAGTTCCCCTGATGGATGGGGTTGGGTTGCAAGCAACGTCATTGACGATGATAACGGAACAGGATTCCATTCTTCTAATCAGGTTGCGGGAAACTGGCTTGAAGTGGATCTTGGCGCAAGTTTTTCATTGGAAAGAATTGAGTTTCAAAATCGCGGTGAGTATCAGGATCGTATTAACGGTTGTGTAGTTACAGCCATGGATGCCGACAGGAATATTATCGCACAGAGCAATCCGATCAGCGGAGCTCCGGATAATTGGGTATGGGATAATGACGGGCTTGGCTTTGCTTCTGCACGGTACATAAGGGCAGAGCAAACCGTTGACACATTCCTTTGTTGCATGGAATTTCGGGCTATTCAACGGTTCCCTGGCGCCACTAACCAAACACCGACAAACGGAACCATAGATATGGATGACCAGTTTGGTATTGATCTTGTATGGGAAACGGCTTTGGATCCAAATGACATGCCCAATAACTACCCCGGTCTTACAGGTCACTATGTATTCTTTGGAACGGACCCGGAAAACCTTCTGCAGCAGGGTGGATTGCTTCCTGTGGAAACTGAAACTTACCATGTTGCAGCTTCATCACTTACTCCGGGCACAACTTATTACTGGCGTATCGATGAGAGGCTGGAATCTGACAGCGCAATACTAACCGGCTATACCTGGACTTTCTCGTTGTGGGGCAAGGTGGATTCACCGGATCCTGCTGACGGCGCAGAAAGAATCGGACAGGATACTTCGCTGGGCTGGCGTGCAGCTTCTCTTAGTGGAATCAGCTATGATGTCTATTTGGCCAAAGACGGCGAAGCATTGGCTTTCCAGGGTAATGTTGAGACAAATTCATTTACCCCTGCTTCTCCGCTTACAGACCCGAATACTGTTTACAACTGGCGTATAGATTCTATCAGTGACGGCAGAACATCTGCAGGCGATGTCTGGAGTCTCAGGACAGGTGGCATATTAAGTAACTTTAGTCCCGCAAATGGATCAGGTGGCATATCTGCGCTGCCGACACTGTCATGGATAGGTGATTCAACAGGTTCCTATATCGACGAAGTTGATATTTATATGGGTGACAGTCCTGGAAGTCTGGCTCTGATAGCTACTGTAACCGAATTGAGTTATCAGGTTCTGACCGAACTGCCTGAGGCTACAACCAAGTACTGGCAGGCAGTTCCAAAGCATGGCGGAGTTGAGATACCGGGAAGTGCTTCCCAGGTTCTTAGCTTTACAACAGGCAACTTGCTGGCACATTGGCCTATGGGAACAACTGATGATGTTGTCTCAGGACTGACTACGACTATCGTCAAGAAAACCACAGAAGCGGCGGACCCCACTGTTATTCCGGGTATTGTAGGCGATGCTACACTGTTTGCCGGCGATGCTTGTTACGCGCTGGACAGTGCGAGCCTCTGGGATAACACGGGCAATGGCCTGGCTATTTCGGCATGGGTCAAATGGGACATGATGAGTGATGATACTGATCGTGGTTTGATGTGGTCCCCGTTTGTTACCAGAAGTAACGGCCCTGAGGGCAGCAACGGATGGTCACTGCAGCTTTACAAGTATTATTTCAGGCCTCAATTACGGACCGGCTCAGAAAATATGACCGCTGGCGAGATGTATGACTTTGAGAGTGTTTGGCACCACATTGTTGCCGTGTACGCTCCGAGTGGAAGGCAGATGTGGATAGATGGTGTTCTCGTAAGAGAGTATGACGGAGTCGCTCCGTTCGGTCTTGTCGATGCTCCTGTTTCTATCGGCGGACGAGTTACTGACGCCGACGTTCTCGAGAATGGATTCATTGGTGCTATTGACGAGGTCTATGTTTACGATCGTATTGTATCAGAACCAGAGGCGTTGGATCTTTACAAGATCAGTCCAATGGCTAAGCTTCCCGATCCTGCCCACGGCGAGACCGGAGTTGCCTATGATGAGCAGCTTACCTGGGTTCCGGGTACTACTGGCGGAATCGCCAAGCAGACTCTGTCATACGGCATGGCACCGGACCTTTCCGATGCTACGGTTGTTACCGACCTGGCAGCGGATGCAAGCAGTTTCACCCTTCCAGGCAATATGGAACTAGGTGAGAACTATTTCTGGAAAGTCGATTCGATAGCATCCGATGATTCTGTGATCTGGGAAGGCCCAATATGGTCCTTCGCTGTGATGGAACTTGTCGGAGATATCGTTGTCAACAAGATCGTCGATATTGACGACCTTAAAGCAGTAGCAGCTGAGTGGACGGACAATTCCAGATCGATTCCTTCGGTAGCCATGCTTCCGTGGGCCGAGCCTCTTACAGTTGGCAATATCGACAACTACCTTTATTCAGCGGCTGGTTACTATCAGAAGAGTTGGTGGGAACTTGGAACGCCTGAAACGGATCCTAATGGTTTCTTCACGCCTGTCAGTGATGTATCGGCCGTATGGCACTTTGATTATCCTGGAACTCCCTGGTCAACTGGTGGCGAAATTTACGGTGGTTTCGACCTTCCTGAACCCATCAGTCTGGAGAATGTTAACATGGTAACCTTCTGGGTACGACCGGTTAATGTACCGGATGCCGATTACTATCATCCTCCTGCATGGCTTCAGGGCTATTGCAACGATGGTGCCGCGAATTTTGCCTGGCCATTATTGCAGCCAAAGGATCCGGAAACCGGTGAGCTAATTGGATGGACAGAAGCCAGTGCTGCCAATGACGGCACGGGTAAATGGGTCAAGATGGAATGGTGGACAGGAAGTCATTCGCAGACATTTGGCGGTATTGGATTCTGGACCAACTGGAGCGGAACCAATCCGCAGCAACCTGCTCACTTTGAATTTGGTGACATTGAGTTGACTTATGCAAACGGTCTAGATCCTGTGTGCTGGATTGGCTCTGACTTGAGTGATGCTGATTTCAACAAGGACTGTGATGTTGACCTCTATGACTTCGCTATCTTTGCGGGTAATTGGCTGGTGGACGCTAACTAGTCCATATTCAGATTGATCATCAAGTCTTATGCAAGGTGATCAGGCAGTAAAGTAACAATAGGAAGTGCCCTGATATTTGGGGTACTTCCTTTTTTTCGATTAGCCGGAATCCATTCCGATCATGAAGAACCTGTTCGCCAAATTCCAGCAGTTGCAAATCGAAACCGGCGATACGCTTGATCTGAGTGCAACCTTTCCGGAGTTATAAATATTGACAAAATGGAAATATTGAGCAAAGATGTTTAGAGTTAAACGGCTTACGGCTGATCAAAGAAAGGAATTGGCGAATATGAAGAGTTTAAACCGAAGAGATTTCCTGAAGATGTCCTCTGCCTGCGGCGCCTCGATCGCATTGGGAGGCTGTAATATGCAGTTTCAGACAGAAACATCCGCCGTGCCGTCATATTTGCGGGACTACAAGCAAATATACAGCACAAATCCAAGGCAGGCAGCGATTGAGTGGTTTGACAATGCAAGGTTCGGACTTTTTATGCACTATGGCCTTTATTCGCAGCTTGGAAGACATGAGTGGGTTCAACTCCGGGAAAAGATTCATGTAGCAGAATACGCCAAACTCAAGGACCGTTTCACCGCTGAAAAGTTTGATGCGGATTTCATTACCGACATGGCACTGGAAGCGAAGATGAAATATATCAATATCACAACACGCCACCATGATAGCTTCTGCCTGTTTGACTCAAAATATACTGATTTCAAAAGCACAAACTCGCCGGCAAAACGTGATCTTGTCGCAGAACTGTCACAACAGTGCAGCAGGAAAGGTCTGGGGCTTTGTCTTTATTACTCGCATGGCCGTGACTGGCGGCATCGGCACGCACCGAACAATGGTGATTGGGGAGGATCCGCTCGGCCTAAGTACGATGAAACCGAACCTTATTACGCCTACGGCCAGGATCACGATTTGCAAATTTATGTAGAGTTTATGAAAAATCAGATCACCGAACTGCTGACAAACTATGGGCCAATCGCGGCGATCTGGCTCGATGGTATTTCAACACCCCGCTCAAGGCCGGACAAATTACACCTCTTCAAGGCCCAGGACCTGTATGACCATATCCATAGTATGCAGCCGCAGGTGCTCGTTTCTTATAAGCAGGGATTACTCGGGACAGAAGATTTTATGGCACCGGAGCGCCACTGGAAAGAAAAGATCACTAAGCCGCTGGAGATATGCGATACATTGCAGCCCAAGGGCTGGGGATACATCAAAGCTGATGAAGGGAAACATAAGTCTGCTGATGATGTTATTGAGATGCTGGCTAAAGCAAAACAAATGAATGCAAACCTGCTTTTGAATACCGGGCCTCTGCCGGACGGAGCTATCCATCCTGAAGATGTAAAGACTTTGAAAGAAGTCGGCAAGCGACTGGCTGTTTAAATAGAATAATGAGAGTCCAAAACAAATGAAAAATCATAAACTTAAAATCGTAAGCACATTGTTGCTGGTCCTTTTATCGGCAAATATCAGTGCTCAACAACCGGATTTCATTTCAGTTCATCAAAAGTCCAAATTCTATGTCGAATTAAAGGACCAATCTCTGAGTTGGAACGAGGGCTTCTCAGAGACAATCGCCGGAGATAAAATATTCTATTACTCAGGGAATCCAAAAGCAAATCAAGCTTTGATTACCAGGGCAAGTGATGGCAGCATGAGTATCGAATGGAAAACAGCACCGGTGCAAACAGCATCAGAAGATAATAATATTACCTTTGTCTGGTTAGCCGGAATTAACTGCAATACCAACGAGCAGCCTTTTGACCTGGAGCTTAACGGACAAAAGATTTTAACATTTCCAACCAGATTCGCCGAAGAGTGGCGGCAAGATGGTGTAGAAAATACAATACTCAGGTTTTCAGCTTTACATCAGGATGCAAACGGAGATTTGTTCGGGTATATGTTTCTGACAATACCTGCCGATAAGCTGGAGCAGGGAAAACATGCTAACCTAAAGATTACAGGGCAAGCAAAAAGCACTAATAATTGGATGATGGTTTTTAGATATCCTAAGGCTGTAAACGATTTTCAAAAAACCGCTGAGAATGGGTTTTGGTATAAGTTAAGCATTAAAGAAAATAAGAAGGAAGTGAAAGTTCATTTTCCATCTTCCTGGGTTGGGGATAAAATAAAGCTAAAGAGCCAATCCTCTCTGCTCGTCGAAGATACCTTAAGCAGCGACAATAATTGCTCGCTCATCATTACGAATAATTTTGGAAGCATTGACTATCCGATCGAACTGTTTGTTGAGGATGTCAAAATTGATGAAATACCATTGTTAAGCGGTTCGGATGAGTCCTATTCAGCTCGAAAAGACGGTTCGGTTATTTATCGAACCTGGAAAAATAAAGCAACCGAAAAGATAATTGAATGCAGTCAGAATGATTTCATCACAATTCCCGAAGAGCATTTATCATGGCCTGAATATGCACAGGATTTTCCTTCAATAACTATAGGCAAGGATAACACAATATGGATGGCTGTTACCGAACGCCTTGCTTATGATAGTTATGTATCGGTTTTCAGGATCAGCGATGGAAAGCAAAAGAAAATCTGCATGCTCCAATTGGAAAACCAAACGGGCATTGCTGCACCTGCTATAGTGGCGCATGGAAACAGTTGTGTCGTCTTTTTTCCTGTTGAAAAGAAAAATAAGTGGATAATTGCTTACAGTTTTGTAGACGAAAATAACCATGATAATCAGAATGTCATCACAATAGATTGTGACGGAACCTCTAATATTTCCCCTTCGGCAGCGGTGTCTGGAAATGAAGTATTTGTTGCCTGGGAATCAAATGCCGGAGGAGCAAGAGGTATTTATTCATGTGCTGTAACAAAAAAAGGATGTCGTAAAATCAGCAGACTGTCATCTTCCGTTTACAACAGCTATAATCCCGCAATTATTAGCATGGAAAATGGAACCCTGTTTGCAGCATGGGATTCGTATCAAAATAGCACCGCCGATATATGGGGTGCGAAATTCAAAAATAGAAAATGGGAAAAGGAGTTCCGCATAACATCCGACCCACGGATTGAACGACACCCTTGCCTGGCAGTAAATGGAAGTGATTTGTGGATTAGCTGGCAGGCTCAAAGCTACGGTAATACACCCTCGCATCATAATTTGACAAAGAGCATTAGGTTAAACCATGTCGATGAACAGCGGATAGTGGTAGCTCAATTAGTTGGAAATGAATTAAAATCACCGCTAAACTTGTTCGATAAAACAGATGCAGAAAAAACAATGTTGCTGAGACCAAAGATATCCTTTACATCAGACGGCAGGTTAATTTTAACGGCAAGGGAACCTATTAATATACATGATGGCTGGTTTGGTGTTTTTTGGACCTACCAAAAAAATAAATGGTCGGATAAGATGGTTCTTCATGAGCATCGTGGTAGATGGAGACCTGTGAATATTGTCTGCTCTGCGGATTCAGTTTTTGTGGCAGTCCAATACGATTCCAGGCCCAAAAGTGGCGGAAAAGCTGACTCAGATAAAGATTGGAAATCTGCGGTAACAATAAAATCTATTGGAATTAATTCCACCACAAACAGAATTTCTTTAGACACCGAGGTTTTGCAAATGCCTCATACGGATTTCTCTCTTTCGGAGAAAAGTAAACTTGTTGCTGCGGTTTTTCCGAGAAAAGAATCCCTTCATCAAAACAAAAATCTGAAACTGTTTTTTGGAGATTTCCATGAACATACGGATATCTCAAGCTGTGCACGCGACGCTAATCCGCCGGGACATGATTTATTCGCAAATCTGAGGGATATTGAAAAACTCGATTATTGTGCCTTGACCGACCATCATAACAGTATCGACCGACCGATATGGTCTTTCAACAGTGAACAAACCAGAAATAATCATGATGCAGGACGATTCGTAACTTTCTTGGCACAAGAGTGGTCTTCCAGTGCCGGATCAAATTCTTTTGGATACGGACATCACAACTTCATTTATCTCAATCCTTTCTTGAAATCATACATCACTTCAAAAGAAAATTATTTGAAACCGACCGAATTATGGGATCGAATGAAGGGGACTGAGTTTATTGCCATTCCTCACCAACTTGCCGATTGGTCGGGATTAATAAATTCGCGAGGTGCCTGGGGAAATCCCCCAAAAGATTGGAATTATTATGATGAGAAGTTGCAGCCGGTTGCTGAAATTTTTCAGGAGAGAGGTTCTTACGAATATTACGGATGTCCTCGTCAGGCTGAAGAAGGTGCTCCATTATCCCGATTTTATCTGCAAGACGCATGGAAAAGAAAAATTATTATCGGTGTCATTGCAAGTCCTGACCATGGTGGTGGTTCCGGGAAAATGGGGGTTTGGGCAGAAGAATTGACAAGAGAAAATATATTCAACGCGATCAAAGCAAGGCATACATTCGGAACAACAGGAGCAAAAATGAAACTGTTGTTTAGCTCAGGTTCAGCATTGATGGGTGATAAAGTGATGAACATTCCCGATACGCTTCGTTTTAAGGTAGAAGCCGAAGCCATGACAGAAATTAAAGAGGTAGTAATATTCAGAAATAATCGAATAATATACAGAGGGGAACCGAACCAAAAAACAATTGATCTGGAATGGATTGACGAAAATCCGTTAAAAACAGATTTCGCATGGTATTATGTTCGTATTCACACCGTCGATGATGAATTAGGATGGTCAAGCCCGATTTGGTTTATTAAGGAATGATGGGAAATAATGAAAGGCGGGTTCAACTCCCAAGTGCAGAGGGTGTAAACATCGCCGAAATCGTCTCTAACAAAAAACACGAAATGGTGCCAAAGCTTTTAAAAATGTACCGTTCCTAAGGACGTTTTACAAACTTATCAAATATCTTCTGTCTTATGAATAATCAATTAATCACTCACCCATCCCTCGGCAATGATATTAAGGTCTAATGTATCGACTATGCAGTCGCCGCCATCCGGTGCGATGTCGTATAGAGGCACATTGTTTAACCACGCCTGAGCCAGCTGAGCGAAGTCGACAAGGTTGACATGTCCGTCTTCGTTGAAATCGCCATCTGCAACTAAAGAGATTTTCGGATATAACACTA